>JBEVDP010000232.1:0-3155 GCA_040513235.1 Acidimicrobiia bacterium
ACCGAGGTCGAGCGCCCGCTGCGAGGCCTCTTGAATCGTGCGACCGTCCATGATCGGGTCACTGAACGGGATGCCGATCTCGATCGCATCGGCGCCGCCATCAATGACCGCGCGCACGACCTCCAGCCACTGCTTACCGAGGCCGCCGGTTACGTACGGGACGAGCAGCTTGCGCCCCTCGGCCCGCCGGGCCCGCAGATGCGGCTCCAGAGCGACGCTCACGCGAGGTCTCCGAGTCGTTGCGCGACCTGCGCCGCGTCCTTGTCGCCCCGGCCGGACAGCGTCACGAGCACGGTCGAACCGAGCGGCACTGCGTGCCCGACCTCCCGCGCGAGCCAGCCGAGCGCGTGCGCGGGCTCGAGCGCGGGCACGATGCCTTCGGTCTCGGAGAGCAGCTGGAATCCGGCCAACGCTTCATCGTCGGTTGCGGAGTGGTACTCGGCGCGTCCCTGCGCGTTGAGCATCGCGTGCTCGGGCCCGACGCCGGGATAGTCGAGGCCGGCGCTGATCGAAGTCGCTTCGAGCACCTGGCCGTGCTCGTCCTGCAGGAAGAGTGAGTGCATGCCGTGCACGACGCCGGGGACGCCGCGGCTCACCGCCGCTCCGTGCCGACCCGACTCGAGCCCGAGCCCGCCCGCTTCTACGCCGACGAGACGCGCGTCCGTCTCGACGAACCGAGCAAACGTCCCGATGGCGTTGGAACCGCCGCCGACGCACGCGACCACGATGTCCGGGTCGCGCCCTTCGAGGATCGCCTGCGACTGCGCGTACGCTTCGTCGCCGACGATGCGCTGAAACTCGCGCACCATCCACGGGAACGGATGCGGCCCCATGACCGAACCGATGCAGTAGTGGGTGTCGGTGACGGTGCCGACCCACTCGCGCATCGTCTCGTTGACCGCGTCCTTCAGCGTCGCGCTGCCGGACGTGACCGGCACGACCTCCGCGCCGAGGAGCCGCATGCGCCACACGTTGAGCGCTTGGCGTTCGACGTCGACGGCACCCATGAAGACCGTGCAGTCGAGGCCGAACAGCGCCGCCGCCGTCGCCGTCGCGACACCGTGCTGGCCCGCGCCGGTCTCGGCGATCACGCGTTGCTTCCCCATGCGCTTCGTGAGGAGGCTCTGGCCCAGAACATTGTTGATCTTGTGCGAACCAGTGTGCGTGAGGTCCTCGCGCTTGAGCAGCACGCGGACACCCAGACGCTCGGAGAGCCGTTGGCAGTCGGTGACCGGCGTCGGCCGACCCGCGTACGAGGTGAGCAGCTCGGCGAACTCCGACCGGAACCCGTCGTCGTGCCACGCGGTCCGGAACTCACGTTCGAGCTGTTCGAGCGCGGCGATGAGCGTCTCGGGTGCGTAACGCCCGCCATACTCGTCGAACCGGCCGAGGCCGACCGGCTCCGGGCCAGGCGGTCCGAGCTCTACTGCGCTGCCGCGCATCGGGACGGGCATGGACACTCCACTCTCGGGGAGACGTGATGATACGAGGCACTCGTCGAGGGCGTGGGGTTGCCCCGCGTCTCGTCGACCCGCTACTCGTCCAGTTGCCAATCCCAGGGGCGGGAGACGCCGCCAACGGTGTCGTGGCCCCGGGGCTCGGTGTCGGAACCTTCGGTGCGGTCGGCGATCTCCTCTGCCGCGTCGCGGGCAGCTTCGATGAACTTCCGGAGCTTGCGAGGGTCCTTACGACCCGGGGCGGCTTCGACGCCGGTCGAGACGTCGACGCCCCACGGCCGGACCCGGCGGATCGCTTCCCCGACGTTGTCGGGCTTGAGCCCACCCGCGAGCAACAAACGCACTCCGCCGGGGACCCCCTCGGCGAGTTGCCAGTCGAACACGCGCCCCGAGCCCGGGCTGGGCGAGTCGACGAGCACGACATCGGCGGGTGAGTTCGCGGCGGACCGTAGCGCGGGATCACCCGCCGCGAACGCCTGGATCACGAAGCGCACGCGCTCTCGGATCCATCGCACTTCCGAGACGGGTTCGGAACCGTGGAGTTGTACCGCGTGCAAACCGAGTCGTGACGCGACATCGACCACGTGCTCCGGTCGCTCGTTGCGGAACACGCCGACCGGAAGTACCTCCGTCGGCAACCGTCGCACGATGTCGCGCACCAGGTCGGGTTGCACCTGACGCGGACTCGGCGCGAAGACGAACCCGACCGCGTCCGCGTCGAGTGCGACTGCGAGGAGCGCGTCTTCTTCGTTCGTGATCCCACAGATCTTCACGAACATGACGCGCGCTCGCTAGGCATCGATCAGGCGGCCATTGTGGAAGTCGTCGTACGCGGTGAGGTCGAGGAGGCCGTGTCCGGAGTAGTTGAAGAGGATGACGCGCTCCTCGCCCGCTTCCTTCGCCGCAAGCGCCTCGTCGATCACGGCCCTGATCGCGTGGCCGGTCTCGGGCGCGGGGATCTTCCCCTCCGCGCGCGCGAACTGGACGGCGGCCTCGAAGGTCTTGCCCTGCGGGTACGCGACCGCGCCCATCCGCCCACAGTTCACGAGCAGCGAGATGATCGGTGCGTCGCCGTGATAGCGCAGACCGCCCGCGTGGATCGAGGGCGGCACGAAGTCGTGGCCGAGCGTGTACATCGAGAGCAACGGCGTCGTTTCGGCCGTGTCACCGAAGTCGTACTCGAACGACCCGGCGGTGAGCGTCGGACACGACGCGGGCTCGACCGCGAGCAGGCGAACCGAGGCATCGGTCATGAACGGTAGAGCAATGCCGCCGAGATTCGACCCGCCACCGCACGACCCGATCACCACGTCGGGCCGCTCCTCCCCCGCGAGCGCTAGCTGCTCCTTCGCTTCGAGGCCGATCACGGTCTGATGCAACAGCACGTGGTTCAACACGGAGCCGAGCGAGTAGTGGGAGTCCTCACGCGTCGCGGCGTCGCGCACTGCATCGCTGATCGCGCTCCCGAGCGAGCCCGGGTGTGACGCGTCGTCGACCGGTGACGCCACGACTTCCGCGCCCCACGTCTCCATGAGAACGCGACGGTACGGCTTCTGCTCGTACGACGCGCGCACCCTGTACCCCGTCCACTCGAGATCGACCGGCGAGCCCGCGAACGCAAGTGCCGAACCCCACTGGCCCGCGCCCGTCTCGGTGGTGAGCCGGGGAATACCCGCCTCCGCGTTGTAGAAGGCTTGC
>JBEVDP010000233.1:0-12862 GCA_040513235.1 Acidimicrobiia bacterium
GCGATGGACCTGTCGAAACCCCAGAAGGCGTTCCTGCGCGTGCAAGCCAACTCGATCGAAGGCGGCACGACGAACATCATGAAGAACATCCTCAGCGAGCGGGTCTTGGGCCTGCCCGGTGAGCCCCGAACGGACAAGGACGTCCCGTGGAGCGAGGTACCGCGCAGCTAGCGGACTCTCCGCCTGAAATCCCTGGTCAGACGGGGTCCGCGTCTGGCTGTTGCTCATGTTGTTCATGTGGCTCTTGCGCTTGGTGTGACCTGTGTAGTGGGCTGTTTCCTCTACGCGGCCCCGAACGACGCGACCATGGACCTCTTCCGACAGCAACGCGCAGTGATCGCTCTCGCGATCGGTGGTGCAGTGCTGGCTGCCGCCCCGGCGGCGCCGGCGGCCGAGCCGTCGACGACGAGAAGCGTCGCCGCGAGCGCCCCCGCCGCCTTCCCGATGGCGATGGACTCGGGAACACGGTTCGTCCGCGAGCGCGCCCAGGCCCGGCGCGACATCTCGCGGGCGGAGGCCGAACTGTCGGTCGCTACGGGACGCCAGCAAGGGATCCAGGCTCAGGTCGACACGCTGAGCGCCGAGATGGCGCGCCTCGACGTCGAGGCGCAAGCGGCGAGCGCGCAGGTGGCCGCGGCGCAGCTACGCGTCGCCGCCCTCGCGGCGACCGCCTACAAGCAAGCCGGTGGCGGCCAGATCGACGCGACGATCGAAGCGGCGCGTTCTGCCGAAGACGTGCTCGACCTCTCCTGGAGCATGCGCATCATCGAGGGCTCGGGCGACTACGCGCTCGACGTCTTCCTGTGGCACGACACGATGCACAAGGGGCTCGTCGAAGAGCTGGCCGCGGTGACACAACAACGCGCGGACGCGCAGGATGACCTCGACGCCGCGATCGCGCACGAAGCCGACATGCGCGAGCTGCGCGACAGTGCTCGGGCGCGGCTCGCGGCCGCGCAGGACGGGATCGCGAGCTTCCATCGCGCGGCTCGCACGGCTGGGAGCCCGATTCTCGGTCCGAGCCTCCTGTCGGCCGGCGACCTGGCCGCGTTCGTGCGGGCTCGAGGCGGAACCCCGCAACTGTCCGTGTCGCTCGAAGCCCTGGCCCAGATCTACATCGAGGAGAGCGCGGCCGTCGGCGTGCGCGGCGATGTCGCGTGGGCGCAGTCGATCCTCGAAACCGGCTGGTTCGAGTTCACGAAGAGCATGGTCGACCCCGAAGACAACAACTTCGCCGGCGTGGGCGCGTGCGACACCTGCAAGGGCGGTTTCAGCTTCCCGGACGCGCGGTCCGGCGTCCGAGCACAAATGCAGCTCCTGCGGGTGTACGTGGACGACGGCGTGGGGCGGGAATCGCTCGGCAAACCACTGTTGCTGCCCGGAACCCTCAGGCTCTCCTTCCGCGGCGACGTGCAGTCGTGGTGGGATCTCACGGGCACCTGGGCCACGGCCAACACCTACGGCAACCGCGTCTACGACCTCTACAACCGCATGGTTGCCGCCAGCTAGCCGGAGCCCGGCCCCGCTCGATCGAGGGCCGGGATGCTGAAGATCCCGGCGGTTTGTGCCGAGAGACACAGTGATGACGGCTAAGGCAGCGCGCCGCCGCGCGCCGGTGGTGCTCATGGGACTGATGACCGTGCTCGCCCTCGTCGCGCCCGCCGCCGCGCAGACGGCCGACCCCGCGCCCGATGCGAGGTCACCCGCGCCGATCCCGCCCGAGACGGCACCGCCGACCACGGCGCCGCCGGGTGCGCCCGCGCCGGCTCCCGCGCCTGCGCCCAGCGTCCCACCACCCGAGCCGTTCCGGCTGCCGATGGACGTGGGTCCGCGCTACAAGGCACAGGCCGCGCAAGCGAAGCTCGACATCGCCGCGCTCGAGCCGGAACTCGCAACCGCCATCGCGCAACGCGACCAGCTCCAAGCGCGGTGGGAAGCGCTGACCGCGCAGCTGGCTCAGCTCGACATCGCGCGGCGCCGCACGAACCTCGAGCTCGACGCCGCGCGCGTGCGCCTCGGCGCGAGCGCCGCGAAGGCGTACGTTCAGCGCGGGGGCGGGCGGCTCGACGCCGCGCTCGACGCGATGGCGAGCGCCGACGACGCGATGGACATCGGCCGCGACCTCCATCTCCTCACGGCGTACGGCGACTACGAGATCGACCTCTTCGCGCGTCTCGAAGCCGAGGCGAAAGCGATCGATCGCGAGTTGCTCGACGTCGCGGACGAGCGCGTTGAGGTGAAGGAGCAACTCGAAGCGTCGACCACCCTCGTGAACGACGTGTCCGCACTCCTCGCCGACGCTCAACAACGCCTCACCGAGGCCGTGACCGAACTGGCGCGCTTCCACGAGATGGCGAGGACCGCGGGAAGCCCGATCCTCGGCCCGAACCGCTTGACGGCGCAGCAGCTCGCCGACTTCGTGCGGGCATCGGGGCAAGCGCCCAACATCACGGTGACGATCGACGAGCTCGCGCAGCTCTACATCGAAGAGAGCGAGAAGGTCGGCGTGCGCGGCGACGTCGCGTGGGCCCAGTCGATTCTTGAAACGGGTTACTTCGGTTTCGCGGGCAGCATGGTCGAGCCCGAGGACAACAACTTCGCGGGCATCGGAGCCTGCGACTCGTGTACGCGGGGCTTCCGGTTCGCCGAGGCCCGGCTCGGCGTTCGGGCGCAGATGCAGTTGCTGCGCGTCTACGTCGACCCCGACGTAACGGAGACCTCGCTCCCCGGATCCGCTGTTGCTCCCGCGCACGCTCCGGCTCGGGTTCCGTGGCCGGGTGCAGTCGTGGTGGGATCTCACGGGCACCTGGGCGACCGCCTCCGACTACGGCATCCGCGTGTACGACCTCTACCAGCGGATCGTCAGCGAGACGCAGCCGATCGTGCCGCCGGTCGAGCCGCCGCCCGCCGCGCCCTAACTTTTCGAGCGTGCACTCGTCGCGAGCTACGAAGCGGCTCGTCGCAGCGCGGTCGCCAGGTTGCCGCGCCGGCCGATCGCGATGCCGTCGAGGCCGAGCCAGGAACGGAGCGCATCCAGTTCGATCGCGGCCGCGTCGGCCACGTCTGTGCTGGTCACACCAGTTTCGGCATGCGCGGCGCGGACCAGCAACCGCGATGTCTTTCGGTCGGCTTTCAGATCGAAGCGCGCGACGAGGGCATCACCGAGCAACAGCGGTAACACGTAGTACCCGTATTGCCGTTGCGGCTCCGGGACGTACACCTCGATGCGGTAGTCGAAACGAAACAGGCGGCTCGTACGCGCCCGCTCCCAGATCAGCGAGTCGAAGGGCGACAGGAGCGTGGCGTGGTCGCGGCGCGGCGGGCGCGGCCGTGCGTCAGGAAGTGTGTACGCCTGATCGCGCCAGCCTTGGACGGTGACGGGCACGAGCTCGCCGGGGTCGACCAGTTCGGCGACGCGGGGCTTCGCGTGCTTGGTGTTGAGGACGTAGTAGCTGGCGAGGTCCGACATCGTGGCGACGCCAAGTGCACGGGCGGCACCGAGCAAGAGTGCGCGGTGCGCTTCCTCGCGGGTCGGCGTCGGTGCTCGCAAGACCGAATCGGGCAGCACGCGCTCGGGGAGGTCGTAGACGCGCTCGAACCCCGCAGTCCGCCAGGCCGCAACCTCGCCGCGTGCAAACATCATCTCCAGTGCGACGCGGCCATGGCTGCGACGATCCCACCATTCGCCATCGCGGCGGCGCGGGTCGGTGAGTTGTCCGGCCGTGAGCGCGCCGCGTTCGCTGACTTCGCGCCGGATCGCATCGACGTACGACTTGTTCGCGTGCCACCACTCTGCGCGCCGTTTCGCGACGAGCGGACGCTCGCCGTAAGGGCCGGCAAGTTCCATGCGCCACCGGAAGTGCGGTTGTTGCCCGACCGGCATGATCGACGCGGCGTGACCCCAGTATTCGAACCATTCACCGCCGGGTCCGGTCATGTCCTGCAGATGCGTGATGTCGTAGCCGCCGAGCCGGCTGAAAGGCACGAGGAACTGCGTGCGCGTGACGACGTTGATCGCGTCGAGCTGTACCTGCCCGATCGCGTCGATCATCGACCGCAGGTGCGTGCGTCCAACGTTCCCCTTCGGCCGCGGCTTCGCAAGCCCTTGCGCGTCGATCGCGAGCCACCGCGCCTGTTCGTCGGAGAGATGAGCGGCCGGGCGCATCGGCGGATCGTACGCTGGCGCGATGCCGGTCAAAGAAGGACCCATCCCGCCGTTCCCCGCTGGTGCCGACCCGGACGAGTACGACCGCTTGCGGCGCCGCGTGTTGTGGAAGATGCCGTCGGGCCTCTATGTCGTTGGCTCCACCGACAAGGGTGAGCGCCGCAACGGCATGACGCTCAACTGGGCCACGCAGGTGTCGTTCGACCCGAAGCTGCTCGGCATCGGCGTCGAGAAGGAAGCGTTCACACACGAGCTCATCACCGCCGGCGGCGTGTTCTCGTTGAACATCATCGACCGGGAAGACCGCGCCATCGTCCGCAAGTTCACCAAGCCGGTCGAGGTCGACCTCGCCGCGCGCACCCTCAACGAGTTCCCGTACTTCGACGCCCCTGCCACCGGTGCGCCGGTGCTCGCGCAATCAGTCGCGTACGTCGAATGCGAGGTGCGCCAAGCCGTCGAGGTCGGCGGCCACACGCTGTTCCTCGGCGAGATCGCGAACGCCGCGTTTCTCAAGGCCGAGGACACCGAAGTCCTCCGCATGGAAGACACGAGGATGAACTACGGGGGCTAACGCCGTTCGCTCTGCGTGGCTGACTCAGTGATTTGCGCGGTCAGTAAGTTGCGGCGGAAGAGGACCATGCCGCGCACCCTCGTCAGCCGCGTGCGGTCGGGCTTGGGAGGGACGACGATCGGGCGGCGGGCGGGGAGAGTGGCTGTGCTCATGGATCGATCCTGCGCCCGAGTCACCGCATCCGCCTGAGTAACCGGTACTCACTTTGTCTCCTGTGGCCTCTTCGGCGTTCGAGGCCCCGGGTCTCGAGGCCTTCTAGGCTCCGGGTATGGAGACGACTGCGGTCCCCCGGTCCAAGCGGGCGAGCCTGACGCGCAACTGGCGCTACGTGCTCGCCACGACCAATCCGCCGAAGGGGCGGATGGATCCCGTCTCGAAGTGGCTCTACCTGACCCGGGCCGGCGTGCTCCCGATGACGTTGGTCTCGGCCGCGGTCGCGGGCCTGCTCGCGGTGTACCGCAACGCCGACGCCACCTGGGGTTGGTTCGCCCTCTCGGCGCTCGGGCTGGTGCTCGCGCACATGGCCAACAACCTGATGAACGACCTGTTCGACCTCGAGGTCGGGACCGACACCGAGGAGTACCCGCGCAACCTCTACTCGCCCCACCCCGTGCTGGCGGGTGTCGTGACGCGCCGCCAGCTCGCGACGTACGCGCTCATCGTCAACGCGATGTGCCTGGCGATCATGATCGTGCTCACGGTCGCGCGCGGCTGGGCGATCGTCGGATTCGCGCTCGGTGGCTTCTTGCTGTCGGCCGCGTACACGGCTCCCCCGCTGCGGCTGAAGAAGCACGGTCTCGGTGAGCCGACGGTCCTCGTCGTGTGGGGGCCGCTCATGGTCGGCGGCACCTACTACGCCGCCACCGGCGAGATCCCCGGTGCGATCATCCTCGCGTCGCTGCCGTACGCGCTGCTCTGCACCACCGTGTTGATGGGCAAGCACATCGACAAGATCCCGTGGGACGGCCCCGACGGCACGCACACGTTGCCCGTGCTGCTCGGCGAGGCGCGCGCCCGCGCCGTCACCTAGGCGATGTTCGTCGGCTTCTACGTGTCGATCGTCGCCCTCGTGATCGCCCAGATCCTTCCGGTCGCGTCACTGCTGGTGTTCGGCTCGCTGCCCATCCTGGTGAAGGCCTGGAAGGCGTACTCCGAGCCCAAGCCGGCCGAGTCCCCCGTTCCGAATCCCGTGTGGCCGTTGTGGTTCGCGCCCGCGTCATTCCTCGTCACGCGGCGCGCGGGGAGCCTCTTCGTCCTCGGATTGACCATCGGCGCGATCGTCGGTTGGTGAGCGCCGGGTCATGCCCGGCGTCCGCTCCCGCCGGTCGGGAGCCGTCGACCTCGGACTCGCCTTTGCCGGCGCGTTCGCGTTCGGCTGCACGATCCTCTTCAGCCGGGCAGTCGCGCGCGACGGTCTCGCGCCGAGCGTCGCGCTCGGGATCCGGTTCGCATGCGCGGGTCTGATCCTCCTGGGCGTCCTCGCGCTGATGCGGCGCCCGCTGCTCCCCCCGCCCGGTGAGCGCGCCGCCGCAATCGGGCTCGGCCTCGTCCTCTATTCCGTCGAGTCGACACTGTTCTATCTCGGCCTCGAACGCGGCACGGCCGCCGCCGTCGCGCTCATCTTCTACGCGTACCCCGCAGTCGTCGCGCTCGCCGAGGTCGTGCTCGGCCAAGCCCGTTTCCAGGCCCGCACGCTCGTCGCGCTCCTCCTCGCGATCGTGGGCAGCGCCATCGTCGCCGTCGGGGGCGGCGACGTGGCGATCTCTGCCGCCGGCGTGCTGTGCGTCGTCGGTTCGATCCTCGTGTTCTCGACGTATGTGCTCGTGAGCGATCGTGTCCTCGTGCGCACCGACTCGCTCACGGCGGCGACGTGGACCGCGCTCGGCGCTGCGGTCGGCGTGACCTTTGGTGGCCTCCTCCGCGGCAACCTCGAAGCGCCCGACGCCTCGACGCTGGCCGCACTGCTCGCCAACGGCGTGGCCACGGCGATCGCGTTCACCCTCTTCTTCGTCGTGCTCGGCCGGATCGGCGCGACCCGCACGGCCATCGTCATGGCGATGGAGGCGGTGACCGGGATCGTGCTCAGCGCGATCTTCCTCGACGAGTCGATCCGCGCCGTCGTCGTGGTCGGCGGGATCGCGATCCTCAGCGGGGCCACCCTCGCGGCCCTTGCCCAACCCGCGGTGACCCATGAGGAGGAACTCACGGGGCCCTGACGATCGAGGCGATTCGTCGCGGGGGGCCCTGCCCAACAGCCCGCGCGCTCGCTACCGTTCGGGGTCATGACGACCCTGAGTACGATGCAGGACTTTCCGCTCACGATCACGTCGATCCTGCGGCACGGGCGGAAGGTCTACGGAACGAGCGAGTGCGTCACGTGGACCGATGCGGGGCCGCGGCGCGCCAATTTCGCCGAAGTCGCCGACAACGCGGATCGCCTCGCGGCCGCGCTCACGAGACTGGGTGTGCAGCCCGGTGATCGCGTCGGTACGTTCTGCTGGAACACGCAGGAGCACCTCGAGGCGTATTTCGCGATCCCGTGCATGGGCGCGGTGCTGCACACGTTGAACATCCGCCTGTTCCCCGAGCAGCTCGCGTACGTGATCAACCACGGCGAAGACAAGATCGTCATCGTCGACGACTCGCTGATCCCGTTGCTCGCGCGCGTCGTCGACGAGCTACAGACGGTCGAGAAGTTCGTCGTGATCGGCGCCGGAGACGCATCCGCGCTCGGCGACCGCGAGATCCTGCGCTACCACGACCTCATCGGTGCCGAGCAGCCCGGCTTCGAGTACCCGGAACTCGACGAACGGGCGGCCGCGGCCATGTGTTACACGTCGGGCACGACCGGCAATCCCAAGGGCGTCGCGTACTCGCACCGCTCGTCGTACCTGCACTCGCTCGTCGCCACGACGCCCGCCGCGCTCGGCTTGTCCGAGCGAGAGCGCGTGCTCGTGATCGTCCCACAGTTCCATGCGAACGCATGGGGCATTCCGTACGCGGCCTTCCTGTCCGGCGCTTCGCTCGTGATGCCCACGCGGTTCCTGCAGGCTGAACCGCTCACGAGGATGATCGCCGCCGAGCGCGTCACCATGTCGGGGGCGGTGCCGACGATCTGGGCCGACATCCTCCGCTACGGCGACGAGCACGACATCGACTTGTCGTCGCTCTCGACCGTCGTGTGCGGCGGTTCGGCCGTGCCGCGTTCACTCATGGAGAAATTGCAAGAGAAGTACGACGTGCGCGTCGTGCAGGGCTGGGGCATGACCGAGACATCGCCCCTCGCCGCAGTCTCGATCGCGCCCGCATGGATCGAGGACGGCACCACGGAAGAGATGGACTGGCGCGCGATGACCGGACGTGTGATCGCCGGCGTGGAACTGCGCATCGTCGACGACATGGGCAACGCGCTGCCGTGGGACGGCGAGAGCGTCGGCGAGATCGAAGTGCGCGGACCGTGGATCACCGCGTCGTACTACCGCGACGAGACGCCCGAGAAGTTCGACGACGGGTGGTTGCGCACTGGCGACGTCGCGTCGGTGAATGCGGCCGGCTTCGTGCAGATCACCGACCGGACCAAAGACATCATCAAGTCGGGCGGGGAGTGGATCAGCTCGGTAGAGCTCGAAAACCACCTCATGGCCCACCCCGACGTCGTCGAGGCCAGCGTGATCGGCGTGCCCGATCCCCGCTGGGACGAACGCCCGCTCGCCTGCGTGGTGAAGAAGTCGGGATCGAGCGTCACGCCCGAAGACCTCGCCGCGTTCCTCGCCGACCGCGTCGCCAAGTGGCAAGTGCCCGAGCGCTTCGCTTTCATCGACGAAGTGCCGAAGACCTCGGTCGGGAAGTTCGACAAGAAGGTGCTGCGCGCGTCCCACGAGAAGGGCGACCTCGTCGTTGAATCGCTGGATTGAGGAGCGACGAGCTGCGGCCGCGGCGGGCGCTCCGAGCGGCGTCGAGGCCGCACCGGCGGCGACCGTGATGCTGTTGCGCGACGGCGAGTCCGGGTTGGAGGTGCTCCTCGCGCGCCGCTCGTCGCAGCTCGCGTTCCACGGCGGCGCGTGGGTGTTCCCCGGCGGCCGGATCGATCCCGACGACTATGCGGGCGACACGAGCGACCTCGACGCGGCGGCGCGTCGTGCCGCGGCGCGTGAGGCCAAAGAGGAGGCGGGCGTCGAAGTCGACCCCGACACGCTCGTGCACCTCTCCAACTGGACGACACCCGAGATATCGCCGAAGCGGTTCGCGACGTGGTTCTTCGCCGGACCGGTCGCGGGCGGAAGCGAGATCGCCGACGGCGGTGAGACCGAAGCGGTGCAGTGGTTCGGTCCCGACGAAGCACTTGCGGCCCGCGCAGCAGGCGACATCGAACTCGCGCCCCCGCAGTACGTGACGCTGCTCGAGCTGCGCGACTACGGCACCGTCGCCGAAGCCCTCGCTGCGATCGGGGCGGCCGACGCGATCGACTACACGCCCCGGTTCCAGTTCTTCGAGGGTGGCGGTGCGGTCTGCGTGTACACCGAAGACGTCGCCTACCACGACCTCGGCCTTCTCGACGCGGAAGGCCCGCGCCATCGCCTCTACCTGCGCGACACCGGTTGGGACTACGTCCGAGACTGATGCCGCGCAGGTTCGAGTGCGGGTGACTACGTGGCCACCTACTTGTTGGCCACTTACTTGTTGGGCTGGGGCGTCAGGCGCAGGTATGGCTTGACGGCCTTCCAGCCCTTCGGGAACTTCTCCTTGGCGTCCTCGTCGTTGATCGCAGGCGCGATGATGACGTCGTCGCCGTCGTTCCAGTTCACTGGCGTCGAAACGCTGTAGTTCGCCGTGAGCTGCAACGAGTCGATGACACGCAGCACCTCGTCGAAGTTGCGGCCCGTCGACATCGGGTACACGAGGATCAGCTTCAGCTTCTTGTCGGGGCCGATCACGAACACGTTGCGGACCGTCATGTTGTCGGCTGGCGTGCGCTGCGTGGGGTCGCCCGAGACGGATGCGGGCAACATGTCGTAGAGCTTCGCGACATTGAAGTCGGAGTCGGCGATGAGTGGGTAGTTCGGTGCGGTGCCTTGCGTCTCTTCGATGTCGTCGGCCCAGCCCTTGTGGCGGTCGAGCGGATCGACCGAGAGTCCGAGGATCTTCACACCGCGCTTGTCGAACTCCGGCTTGATCTTCGCCATGTAACCGAGCTCGGTGGTGCAGACGGGCGTGAAGTCCTTCGGGTGGGAGAAGAGGATCCCCCAGCTGTCGCCCAAGTAGTCATAGAGGTTGATCTCGCCCTCGGTGGACTCGGCAGTGAAGTTCGGGGCGTCGTCGCCCAGGCGGAGCACCATTTGCATCCTCTTTCGTCAGACCGTTGATTTCGAAGGGTGTGAGTTCGGAGTCAGGCTACGCACGCCCACGGTCTTCGCAAAACGCCACCGGCGCCGCATCTGTAACCCCGGGAGCGTCGGTACCATTCCGCCGCCCGTGCCCTCCTTCGTCGCGTTCGCCCGACGTCTGACAGTCGACGTCACTCCGCTCCGGGAGTCGCGCGACTTCCGTTTGCTGTGGTTCGGGGAGCTGATCTCCCAGACGGGGCACCAGATCACGACGGTGGCGCTGTTCGTACAGGTCGACCGCATCACAGGGTCGACGGCTGCGGTCGGTGCCGTCGGCTTGGTGCGAGTGTTCCCCATGATCCTCTCGTCGTTCGCGATCGGGCCCGTGATCGACACGCGGGACCGGCGACGGATCCTGATCACCGCCCAGTTCGCACTGATGGTGACGTCGATGGTGTTGCTGGGGGGTGCGCTCGCCGGCGAGCCCTCGCTGGTGCTGATCTATGGCGCGGCTGCCGCGAATGCCGCGCTCCTGGCGATCGTCATGCCGACGCGCGCGGCCATGACGCCGACCCTGGTGCCGACCCGTCTGCTCGCGACCGCAGCCGCGAACAACCAGCTCATGTGGAATACCGCGCAGATCCTGGGTCCGGCGGTCGGGGGCTTGATCGTCGCCCGGGTCGGCTTGGAGTGGGCGTACGGGATCGACGTCGCGACGTATGTCGTGGCACTCGGATTTGCGTTCGCGCTGCATCCACAGCTCCCAAAGGGAGCCGCCGACGTGACGGACCGGGGCTGGTCAGCGGTGGTGGCCGGCGTCCGCTACCTGAAGGGGGAAGCGGATTCTCCAATCGACGTTCACCGTCGACGTCGTCGCGATGGTGTTCGGGATGCCGCGCGCGCTGTTCCCGGTGCTGGCGCGCAATCAGTTCGGCGGTGGGCCCGAGGTCGTCGGGCTGCTCTTCGCCGCGCCCGCGGTTGGCGCACTGTTGGGTGCCGCCGCATCGGGCTGGGTGACGAACGTCCGCCACATGGGCCGCGCCATCTTGATTGCTGTCACGATCTGGGGTCTCGGCATCACCGGTTTCGGGCTCGCCGGAGATCGGCTGGCGCTCGCGCTGGTGTGCCTCGCGATCGCTGGTGGCGCCGATGTGATCTCGGCTGTGTTTCGCGCCGCGATTCAACAGACAGTCGTACCGGACAATCTGCGAGGTCGACTGGCCGCGTTCAACATCCTCATCGTCGCGGGCGGACCGAGCATCGGCGATTACGAAGCGGGCGTCGTTGCCGCCGCGTTCACGCCGACGGCGTCGGTCGTATCCGGTGGGTTGTTGTGCATCGCGGGAGTCGGCGCGATCGCCGCGCTCGTTCCGCGCTTCGCGCGCTGGCAGCCCGGCGATCCTCCGTGACGAGGAGCGATTGACCACAGCGGTGCACTGCGATTGACTGCCACATCGTGGCGGGGTACTCGGGAACACCACTCCCTCAGAAGCTTGGGATCCGAGCCGGATGCCGGTTGGCACTCGTGCGCGCACCCGACGGCTTCGAAGGCACGCTCGCTCCGTTACCGAACGGTGTGCGGCTGCGCGAGCAGGCGCGCGGTGCGCAAGATGTCGTCGTGTTCTTCGCGACGCGCCGAGCGGAACTCGAGCGAAGGTTCGACGCGCTCGCGCGCACGGTCGAGCCGGCCGGTGGGTTGTGGATCGCGTGGCCGAAGCGGACGGCTCACGTCGCAACTGACCTCACCGAGACCGTCGTACGCGACGTCGGCCTGGCCCACGGTCTCGTCGACAACAAGGTGTGCGCGGTCGACGAGATCTGGTCCGGCTTACGGTTCGTATACCGCTTGCGCGACCGCCCGAAGGTGGCCAAGAAGGGCTCAGCTCGCGCGTGACAGGGGCACGGTGGCGAGGTAGCCGCCGTCGTCCCACTTGACCGACGCGTCCGGAGACAGCTTGCGCACCAAGCCGAGCGCGGGGCGGTTCTCCGCCAGCATGTTGGCGATGAACGCCTCGAATCCGTGGTCGAGCGCGGCCGCCGCGAGCCGGCGGGAAAGCCGCAGGCCCAGGCCCCGGTGCTGCCACGCGTCCTCGACCGTGACGGCGATCTCCGCCTCGGTCGAACCGCACGTGCCGTCGTAGCGGGCCACCGCCACGATCTCGTCCTCGTGCAGCGCCACGAGCGCCTCGCGGCAATCGTGGTCCACGTTGGCGAGCCAGTGCAGCATGCGGTTCGAGAGGGCCGGTATGGGCGAGAAGTAGCGCCGGTACACGGTGGTGGGAGAGAGCCGGTAGAACATGCGCCGCAAACGCTCGACGTCGTCGGGCTCGATGGACCGCACGTGCAGCACCGAGCCGTCGAGGAGCGTCAGCGTGTTCGTGATCATGACACTCCGCCCTTCGGGCGCATGATCAAGCAGGTCGAAGTCGCGTGCGCGTACAGCGTTCCGTCGGCATCGACGACGCGCGCTTCGGTGGTCGCAACCCGGCCGCCGATGTGGACGACGCGGCCTTCGGCGCGCACGACGCCCGTGTTCTGCACGATCGGACGGACGTAGTTCGTCTTCAACTCGAGCGTCGTGTACGCGGTGCCGGCGGGCAACATCGAGAACACCGCGCAACCCATTGCGCTGTCGACGAGCGTGGCGACGATGCCGCCGTGCATCGAACCCATCGGGTTCTCGTGCATCTCGTCGGCGGCGACGGAGAACACGATGCGGCCGCGCTCCACCTCGTCGATGTTGAAGCCGAGCACTGCGGCGATCGGGGGCGGTGCCGCGTCGCCGCGTGCGATCGCTTGGAG
>JBEVDP010000234.1:0-4309 GCA_040513235.1 Acidimicrobiia bacterium
CCCGGCGACCACGTCGTCGAGGTCGGTCCGGGTGTGGGTTCCCTGACGGTGCAGCTGGCGGCGGCGGGGGCGCGGATCCTGGCCGTCGAGCTCGACAAGCGGCTCGCGCCCGTCGTGGCCGAGGTGGTCCCGAGTGCCGAGGTCGTGCAGGCCGATGCGATGGACGCCGACTGGGGCGCGCTGCTCGCGGGGGCGAATCGGTGGGTGATGGTGTCGAACTTGCCGTACAACGTTGCGACTCCCGTCGTGGTGCGCGCGCTCGAGACTGCACCGATGATCGACCGCTTCTTGGTGATGGTGCAGCGCGAAGTCGGAGAGCGGCTGGCGTCCGGCGTCGGCGATGCTCAGTACGGTGCCGTCTCCGTGAAGATCGCCTACTACGCCGACGCGCGGGTGGTCGGGCTGGTTCCGCCGACGGTGTTCATGCCGCGGCCCAACGTCGACAGCGCGCTCGTGCGCCTGGTGCGGCGGCCGCCGCCGGTGGTGGTGGCTGATCCAGAGTGGCTGTTCCAGTTGGTGCGGGCCGGCTTCGCGACGCGCCGCAAGACGCTGCGCAACGCGCTCGCGACCGTGCTCGGCGATCACACGGTGCCCGCGTTGGAAGCGGCAGGCATCGATCCGCGCGCCCGGGCGGAAACGTTGGGCTTGCCCGAGTGGGCGGCGCTCGCGGAGACGGCGCGGTGATCCGCGCCCACGCAAAGATCTCGCTCTCGCTGCGCGTTCTCGGCACGCGCGCCGACGGTTTCCACGACATCGACGCGCTCACCGTTGGTGTACGCGAGCCGTTCGACACGATCCGCGTCGAGGCGTCCGACGCGCTCACGCTCGCCGTGACCGGCGCGTTTGCGGAAGGCGTCCCCGTCGACGACACGAACCTGGTCATGCAGGCAGCGCGGGCCCTCCAGCGCACCCTCCGCATCGAACTCGACAAGGGCGTTCCGAGCCAGGCAGGGCTCGGTGGTGGTTCGGCTGATGCAGCCGCGCTCTTGCGCGCGTTCGACGGGTCGTACGAACTTGCCTCGCAACTCGGATCCGACGTCCCGTTCTTCATGCAGGCGACGCCGGTCCGTATGCGCGGGCGCGGTGAGATCCTCGAGCCGGTCGTGGTGCCGACCTTGCATGTGATCGTCGCGGCACCCCCGTTCGGCTGCTCGACCCCCGCGGTGTACCGCGCGTGGGACGAACTCGGCGGTCCTCAGTCCGAACGGGTCATCCACTATCCGGGACTCGCCGAAGACGTCGTCAACGACCTGGAACCCGCGGCCGAACACGTCGAACCGCGCTTGCGCGCCTTCCGGGCGCGACTCGAAGGCGCGATCAGGTGCTCGGCGATGCTCTCGGGTAGCGGCTCCGCCTACAGCGCGGGCTTTGCGGTCGCGGCGGATGCGTACGCGGCTGCGGACGCGGCGCGCACCGCGGCCGTCACGTCCGTTTGGGCAACCACAACGGTCGCCGGATGAGCCCCGACGCGAAACGACCGCCCCTCGCGGGGCGGTCGCTGCTTACTTGCCCTGCTGACGACGTTGCCAGCGGGTCTTCTTCAGCAGCTTCTTGTGCTTCTTCTTACGCATGCGCTTGCGGCGCTTCTTGATCAGGGAGCCCATGGCGGGTTTGCACGCTATCGGACGCGACTCGTTGCTCCCAATCGGCCCGAAAGAGGTGGGCTCGGCCGCTACTGTCGGTATGGATTCGGGGGTGGTGTAAGGGCAGCACAGGGTCCTTTGGAGTCCCAAGTCGAGGTTCGATCCCTCGCCCCCGAGCGTTGGGAGTGAAGGACCCCCCGGAACAAGGTCGAGAATCGATGCAGAGATGAGCCAGTACCGACCACTCGCCGCCGTCGTGCTCGCTGCCGGCGAAGGCACCCGCATGCGTTCCGGCACGCCCAAGGTCCTGCACCTGCTGTGCGGCCGGCCCATGGTGCTGCACGTCGTCGACGCGCTGGCGGAGCTGCCACTAGAACGCGTCGTCGTCGTGGTCGGTCACGGCGCGGAACGGGTCACCAAGACGCTCCAAGACCAGCTCGTCACCGAAGTTCCGGTCGAGTTCGTCGAGCAGCGGGTCCAGCGGGGCACGGGCGACGCGGTCAGCGTTGCGCTCACGCTCTTCGACGACATGGACGCCGAGGACGACATTCTCGTGCTCCCGAGCGACGCGCCGCTCGTGCGGGCCGAGACGATCGCCAAGCTCGCGACGCAACACCGGCTGCAGGACGCGGCGGCGTCGGTCCTCACTGCGCACGTCGCCGACCCGACCGGGCTCGGTCGGGTCGTGCGCGACAAGGACGACCGGGTCGCGAGCATCGTCGAACACGCCGACGCGACCGCGGAGGAGCTCGAGATCACCGAGATCAACACGTCGATCTATTGCTTCCGTCGCAACCTGCTCGCACCGGCGCTGCGGCGGCTCAGCCCCGAGAACGCGCAGGGCGAGTACTACCTGACGGATGCGGTCGCGGTGCTGCGGTCGACCGGGCACAAGGTGATCGCATTGAGCGCCGAGGACGCGGCCGAGGCGATCATGGTCAACGACCGGGCTCAGCTCGCCGAAGCCGAGACCGAGCTGCGGGCGCGCATCAACCGCCGCTGGATGCGCGACGGCGTCACGATGGTCGACCCGGCCCGCACCTACGTCGACGCGACTGTCGAGATCGACCCCGACGTCCGCATTCTCCCGGGCACGATCCTGGAGGGGCGGACGTCGATCGGGCAGGGCTCGGTGATCGGTCCCGACTGCCACCTCGTCGACGCGATCGTCGGCGAGCGCACCACGATCACGAACGCGGTCGTGCGCGACGCCGAGATCGGCGACGAATGTCTGGTCGGTCCGTACGCCTACTTGCGGCCGGGGACCCGGCTCGCGACGGGCGTGAAGGTGGGCACGTACGTCGAGGTGAAGAACTCCGACGTGGGCGAGGGGACGAAGATCCCACACCTCTCTTACGTCGGCGACGCTGACATCGGGGCCGATTCCAACCTCGGCGCGAGCACGATCACGGCCAACTACGACGGCAAGAACAAGCACCGCACGAAAATCGGCGACGGGGTCTTCACGGGCGTGCACACGTCGCTGCGTGCACCCGTCGAGATGGGTGACGGTTCGGAGACGGGCGCGGGGTCGGTGGTCACCAACGACGTCCCGCCCGGCCAGCTCGTCAAGGGCGTCCCGGCGCGCGTGGCCCGCCCCGTGCGCGAGGATGAGGACTGATGGAACGCAGCGCAGCCCCGATAGCCGAAGGCCCGGTCGGCGCGAAGCGGAGTGACCAATAGTCATGGAACGCAGCGCAGCCCCGATAGCCGAAGGCCCGGCCGGCGCGAAGCGGAGTGACCCGTAATCATGGAACTCGTCACCAAGAAGCGGTTGATGCTGGTGGCCGGACGAGGCCACGAAGAACTGTCCGCCGAGGTGGCCGAGCACCTACATGTCCCGCTCGGCGACGTCATCCTGTCGACGTTCGCGAACGGCGAGATCTACTGCCGCTTCGGTGAGAGCATCCGCGGCACGGACGTGTTCGTGTTCCAAACGCACGCGGAACCAACGAACGACCGCTTGATGGAACAGCTTGTGATGATCGACGCGGCGAAGCGCGCGTCTGCAAAGCGCATCACCGCAGTCGTGCCCTTCTACGGCTACGCGCGTCAGGACCGGAAGGCCGAAGGGCGTGAGCCGATCAGCGCGCGACTTGTCGCCGACTTGTTGAGCGTTGCCGGCGCGCACCGCGTCGTCACCGTCGATCTGCACACCGGTCAGATCCAGGGTTTCTTCGACTACCCCGTCGACCACCTCACCGCGGTTCCTGTGCTCGCCGAGTATCTGCGCGAGTGCGTCGACGACGTGAGCGAAGCGGTGTTCGTCGCGCCGGACGCCGGCGGCGGCAAGCTCGCCCGCCGCTACGCCGACCGGCTCGGGGGCGACATCGCGTTCATCGATAAGCGTCGCCCGAAGGGGACGCACAACGTGGCCGTCGCGACCGAAGTCGTCGGGCAGATCGACGGCCGGGTGTGTGTGATCGTCGACGACATGATCGACACCGCGGGAACGGTCGTGAACGCGGCCAAGTTGCTGGTCGACCGGGGCGCCTCCGATGTCTACATCGCGGCCACCCATGGGTTGCTGTCGGGTCCGGCCGTCGACCGGCTCAAGAATGGGCCGATCCGGGGGGTCGTCGTCACCAACACGGTGCCGGTCCCATCCGAGAAGCGCTTCGACGGCCTCCGGGTGCTGTCGATCGCGCCTCTGATCGCCGAGGCGATCGATGCCGTTTTCGCCGAGGGCTCCGTCAGCGAGCTCTTCGACGGCGACAACTTCTGAG
>JBEVDP010000235.1:0-7727 GCA_040513235.1 Acidimicrobiia bacterium
TCACGAACGCCAGCGGCGGGATCGACTCGCGAGCCCGAGCGTGGGCGAACGCCTGCGCGAGACACACATCCGCGAGATCCAGCGCGTCCGTCGCCAACAACCCGACCATGAGCAAATAGAACGGACCGGCGACGTCGACCTCCTGCTCCCCGATCAACCGTCCACCTGCGAGCGCGCGTTCGATGTGCTGCACCGCGGCGCGTTCCGATTCGCTTGCACGCGCACGCTCGAACGCCAGGCTCGCCTGCACCAACCGCTCTCCCGGCGTGCTGCCCGCGAGGTCGGCGTAACGCTCGAGACGCTTCGCGGCCGGGGCGCGCCGCTCGACTCCGGCCTCCTGCGCGTGGGCCGCGAGCTCGGCCTCGAGCACGAGTGCGCGCTCCCGGTCAGCGGGTTCGACAACAGCGATCGCGGCCTCGATAGCGTCGACGGCCCGGTCCGAATCCCCCGCCATCGTCAGCGCGAGGCCGAGCCATCGAGCCGCGCTCGCGAGCATTTCGGGCTCCCCCGTGCCATCGACCGCGGCGGCGAGATGCTCGACCGACTCCGGCGCACCGTTGCGGTACTCCGCCGCGCCGAGCTCGAGGAGCACTTCGGACCTGGATAGCGGCGTCGGCGGCTCCGCGAGCGCGCGCCGGAGCCAGGCGACGGCCGCCGCGGGAGCCCCACGGACGAGCGCGTCCGCGGCCACCCGGCGCAACAAGTCGACCCGCTCGTGGTCGCCCGCCGGTTCCGCCCCGACGATCTGAGCCGCGATGCGTTCTTCGGACGCACCGACCTCCGAGAGTATTTCGGCGGCCCGCGCGTGTTCGGTGGATCGTTCACGCGCGCCGATGTCCGCGTACACAGCCTCCCGCACGATCGGATGCGCGAACTCGAGTGTCGCAGCGGGCTTCAGGACCGCGAGCGTGACGAGCAGATCGGCCGCGCGGGCGGCGTCGTCGTCCGCGACCCCGGCGAGGCGAGCAGTTTCCGTGAGGCTCGCGCCGTCGCCGAGCACCGCGAGAGAGCGGATGAGCGCACTCGCCGCGGCGGGCGCGACCGAGAGCCGCAAGAGAACCGCCTGGGCGACGGCGGCCGGGCCAACGCGCTCAACGCGAAAAGCGTCTCGAGCACCGGTCGAGAATTGTTGCTCCTTGGCCTCGCGTAGGAGCGCCTCGAGAAAGAGCGGATTTCCTCCAGTGGCGTCGCGGCAGGCTGCGGCGAAGTCGGGCGCGACGTTCGCACCGAGCACGTGCTCGCACAGCGTTGCCGTTGCCTCGATGCCGAGCGGTGCGGGCCGGAGCACGGTGGTCTCAGGGCCTGTCGCCAGGTGCGCGAGCTCGGGCGTGACATGTTCCCCACTTCGCGCCGATGCGAAGACTGCGAGTGGCAGGCCGTCGAGGCGCGGCGCCAAGTAGTTGACGAATCGCAGCGACTCAGTATCGGACCAATGCAGGTCGTCGATCGACAAAAGCAGCGGTCCGTTCGCGGCGAGGTTGTTGAGCAACCAGTAGAGGCCGTGCAGGATCGAGAAGGACGAATCGTCCGACGGCGAGAGCAGCGGCGCGCCGGCAGGCGCGAAGAGCGGCTTCGAGAGCGCCGCCGCGCCCTCGAACAGTCGATCACGCGCGGCGCCGGAGCTCCTCGCCACGACCGGTTCGAGCATCTGTCGCACGCAGCCGTACGCGAAGTCGTGTTCGAGCTCGCTGGCACGCGCCCGATGAACGGTGAACCCGGCATCCGCGGCCATCGTCGTCGCCGCTTGGAGCAGACTCGTCTTGCCGAGTCCGGCGGGCGCGTCGAGGAGCACGATTTGGCCCCGGCCTTGTTGGGCTTCGGCAAGTGCCGTGCTGATCGCGGTGAGCTCACGGTCGCGCTCGAGCAACGTTCCTTCGAGTTGCGGGACCGGGCGGAACTGCGGCCGGGTTGTGAGCGCGGCGGACAGTTCGTCGAGCGGTACCCAGTCGAGCTCCGCGTCCTGCCCGAGCACCGCCCGCTGCAGCCGCTGGAGATCTCGACCCGGTTCGACGCCGAGTTCGTCGACCAAGAACTCGCGCGCGGCATCGAAGGTGCGCAGCGCGTCGGCCTGCCGGCCCGACCGGTACAGCGCGAGCATCAGCTGCGCGCGAAATCGTTCGCGCAGCGGATACTCGGCGATGAGTTGACGCAGCACCGGAACGGCCTGCTCGTGCCGGCCGAGCAACAAGCGCGCCTCGATCTCGTACTCCAGCGCGACGGCGCGCAGTTCGTGCAAGCGTTCGACTTCCGCAAGCACGAACGGTTCGTACTTCGCATCTTGGAGCGGTTCGCCGCGCCACAGATCAAACGCGGCACGCAGCTCGTCCAATGCAGCCTCGGCATCAGCCTTCGAAGGGTGCTCGAGGCGTGCGCCGGCGGACGAGACTCGCTCCTCGAACCGGTGTACGTCGACCTGGTCGGGTGCGACGTCGAGCATGTAGCCACCGGGAACCGTTCGCAGCGTCGTGCCGGTGTCCGCATCTGATGCCCCGAGCGCGCGGCGCAGATATGACACCTGGACCTGGAGTGCGTTGGCGGCATTCGCCGGCAACCGTTCGGCCCAGACCTGCTCGATCAAGACCTCGGCCGGCACGACCCGCCCCGCCCGCAAGAGCAACGCGAGCAGCAGCGTTCGACTGCGACCGCCGCCCAGCTTCACCGGCTCGCCGTTGTGCCGAACCTCCAACGGCCCGAGTAGCGCGAACTCCACGCTCGCCAACGCTACAACGAGCAGCCTGTGCGTCCGGCCGCCTCGTCGAGCCCGCAATCACGCCGAGCCGCGGCCAGATCTCGACGTCAGCGCGCCGCAGCGCGATTGAACCGACGCGCGGCCAAGGACGCAAAGACGATGGTGAGGCCGATCGCCCAGGCAATCGCCACCCACAGATCCGAACCGGGATCGTTGCCGTTGTAGAGCGCGCGCGTCGCGTCGGTCACGATCGTGAACGGGTTCGCCTCGGCGATCGGTTGCAGCCAACCGGGCATGCTTTCGGGGTCGACGAACGCGGACGACACGAACGTCAGCGGAAACATCCAGATGAAACCGGCTGAGTTCGCGGCTTCGACCGACTTCACCGACAGGCCGATCCACGCCTGGATCCAGCAGAAGGCGTAGCTGAACCCGAACAGCAGCAACGTCGCGAGCGCAGCCTCGGCGTAGGTCCCCTCGACGCGGAAACCCACCATGAGCGCGACCGCAAACATCACGACGAACGTGATGACGTTTCGCAGCACGTCGGAGATCGTGCGACCAATCAGCACCGCGGCCGGATACATCGGCAGTGATCGCAGGCGATCGATGAAGCCTTTCTGCAGGTCGTCCGCGATTCCAACCGCCGTAAACGAGGAGTTGAACAGCACGGTCTGGGCGAAGATCCCCGGAAGGAGGTACTGCTTGTAATTGTCGTAGCCGGGCACGTCGATGGCGCCGCCGAAGACATAGACGAACAGCACCACGAACATGATGGGCTGGATCGTTGCGAACAGGAGCATCTCCGGATTGCGGGGCAACGCCCGCATATGACGCAGTGCTTCGGTCCAGCTGTCGCGCAGGACCCAACGCGGTCCCGACGCGACTTCGTGCTCGTCGGTCGTAGTGCCCGCATGTGTAGGGCTGATGTCGATCGTGGTCGTCACGCCGCGTCCCTCCGGTCCTGATCGGCGTCATCGTCTTCGGCCGTCCGGCCGGTCAATGTCAAGAACACGTCGTCGAGCGTTGCGTGCCGCATGGCGACGTCCCGCGCGGTGATCGAGGCCGCATCGAGCATGCGCACGACCTGGGGAACGACGCCATCGGGCGAGCGCACCGGGACGACGACGGATGCGGCCGACTGGTCGACGATCTCGTCGCCGCACGCAATCGGAGCGAGCACCTCGACGACGCGGCCGAGGTCGCGCGCATCGGCCAGCATGACTTCGACCCTTTCGCCGCCGATGCGACGCTTCAACTCGGCGGAGGTGCCTCGCGCGATGACCAGCCCGTGGTCGATGACGACGATCTCGTCGGCCAGCCGGTCGGCTTCTTCGAGGTATTGCGTCGTCAGCAGTGTCGTTGTACCGCCGCGCGCCAGCTCCTCGATGAGCGTCCACATGGACATGCGGCTTCGTGGATCGAGCCCGGTCGTCGGCTCGTCGAGGAACAGCACCGACGGTCGGCCGATGAGACTCATTGCGATGTCGAGGCGACGCCGCATGCCTCCCGAGTAGCCCGTGGCGACGCGGTCGGCGGCGTCTTCGAGGTCGAACCGCGCGAGCAGTTCCCGCGCGCGTTCCCGCGCTTCCTTCACCGGGAGGTGGAACAGCCGTCCGACGTGTTCCAGGTTCTCCGCACCCGTGAGCCGCTCGTCGACCGCGGCGTACTGCCCGGTGAGTCCGATGCGCGCTCGCGCCCGGCGGGGATCACGGACGACGTCGATGCCGTCCACGAATGCCTGCCCGGCGTCGGGCGTCAGCAGCGTCGCCAGGATGCGAACTGCCGTCGTCTTGCCGGCTCCGGTCGGGCCGAGCAGCCCGAGGACGCGCGAGCGAGGAATCGAGAAGTCGACACCACGCAGTGCTTCGGTTTCACCGAAGCGCTTGGTGAGCCCGACGGCGGCCACCGCCGGTTCATCTTCGTGAGGACCTTGCCCGCGCACGCTCGTCGTCGTGGACACCGGAGCCGCGCCGGCGGTGCGGCTCGGCCGCTGCAGTGCGGCCTGCTCGTCCATACGCAGGACAACGCTGCGCCACGCGGCCGGGAACTCGCCGTCGGTGTCGGCGACCGTGGTGGGTCGTTGCGCGAGCCGCACGACTCTCCGCAGCCGGTGCCGCGCCGCCGAGGCCTCCAAGTCCCGGCGCTTGTCTTCGAGCAGCGTGTTCGCAATCTCGGGATGCATGAACATGGCGTCTCCCGTCGTGGCTGCACGCGGTGGGTGCGAGAGGTGGCGCCCGGTCATCTTCCCCGCGTGTGCTTTGAAAGGCCTTTCAACGCGCTGTTGCTCGTGCGCCAACATCCGGCGCGACCGCTATGTTCCAGCGTGAAGTGCACTTGAGGGCAACGGTGACATGCGTCACATTCGCCAACGAAGATCAGGCTCGTCGCCGGAAGCGCACACTTCGGTTCTTTGCTACGAACAGCCCGCAATCCGCGCTCAGTGCCGCGAAGGGCCTGCGCGTCAGGGGAGTGACCGCGGCAGTCCGAACGCGGAGAGGACGCTGGTTTCGAAGTGGGTGATCGCGCAGACCTGTTCGCCGGTGAGGGTCATGACGTCGAGGCCGGTCGCGTGGCGGATCCCGCCGCTGGGGGCGCGTAGGTAGATCCCGAATCCCAGCTGACCATTGGCCCGCGTCGGCACGAGGTCGAACCTGCGGCCCTGCCGAAATGCGACGCTGGCGAAGAAACGGGCCACGGCGTCGCGCCCGCGGTACTCGAGTGGCATCGGTGGCATCGCGAGGCACGCGTCGTCGGTGAGCAGCGCGATCAGCGTTTCGACATCACCGGACTGGTAGGCACGGGTGAGCTTGGCGACCACTGCCTGCTCGGCGAGCGAGTCGCGAGCGGGAGCCCGTTCGCGCGCTTCGGCCGGTATCAGGCGGCGCTGGGCGCCGGCGCGAGCGCGCTTGAGGAGGCTCTTCACCGACTCGACGCTGACGTCGAGCATGTCGGCCACCTCGTCGGCGTGGAATCCGAGTACGTCTCGCAGAACGAGCACCGCGCGTTGGCGAGCGGGCAGGACCTGCAACGCGGTCACGAAGGCCAGGGAAATTGCCTCGGTCTGTTCGTAGCGAGCCTCCGGGCCGAGCGGCCCGTCAATCGCACCCTCGAGGAGGGCATCGGGATACGGCTCGAGCCACACGACTTCGCCGAGGCCGGTCGGTTCGGGCGGTTCGACCTCGGGAATGTTCCACGCCTGGGCCGGTCGGCGGCGGGTCGAGCGCAGCGCGTTGAGGCACCGGTGGGTGGCGATCCGGTACAGCCATGTCCGGAGCGAGGCGCGTCCCTCGAACCCAGCGAGACCTTGCCAGGCGGCCAGCAGCGTGTCCTGGAGCGCGTCCTCGGCGTCCTGGAAGGATCCGAGCATCCGGTAGCAGTGCGCTTGGAGTTCCCGACGGTGCGGCTCGGTCATCGCTCGGAACGCGTCGCCGTCCCCAGCACGGGCCTTGGTCATCAGGTCGGTTGTCACGGCTCCACCTCGCGGCACACCCCTTGCTTTCCATTGTTCGCCTCAATTGACACCGGCCGCGCCGGGAAAGGGGCGAAGAAGGCGCCCCTTTTCTCGCCGGACTGGTGTCTGCATCCACGACCGACACGTGCAACCCATGATCGAAGGAGATCAGGATGATGATGCTCGAGAACAAGAGCGCGGTGATATACGGCGCGGGCGGAGCGATCGGCGGCGCGGTGACGCGCGCGTTCGCAGATGCCGGCGCCCGCGTGTACCTCGCAGGGCGATCGAGGGCCCGGCTCGAAAAGGTGGCGAGCGATATCGGCGACGCCGCGGGCCTGGCGGAAGTCGACGCCCTCGACGAGCGCGCGGTCGCCGCGCACGCCGACGCCGTTGCGGCACACGCGGGTGGAATCGACGTCGCACTCAACGCCGTGGCGTTCCCGTTCGTGCACGGCGTGCCGTTCGTTGAGATGGCCGTCGAGGATGTCATGCATCCCGTCGAGGCCTTCCTGCGGT
Organism: Acidimicrobiia bacterium; assembly: GCA_040513235.1. GTDB lineage: Bacteria > Actinomycetota > Acidimicrobiia > IMCC26256 > PALSA-610 > JANNHK01. Next base: position 6,663 of record JBEVDP010000235.1, read on the forward strand.
CCAACCTGAACACCGCACATGCCGTGGCCCGGCACATGACGGCGCGCGGGTCGGGAACGATCCTGACGCTCTCGACCGCAGCATCCCGGTTCGTGTTCCCCGGGACGCTCGGTTACGGCACGACCGGCACGCTGGTCGAGGTGGTGAGCGAGCGGCTCGCCGTCGAGCTCGGACCGAGCGGGGTTCGCGTCGTCTGCCTGCGACCGCACGCGATCGCCGATGGGCCCGCCCACGGCTCTTTCGCCGGTGCGGTGTTCGAGTCACGGGCCGCGGCAGCCGGCCTCGGCGTCGAGCAGTGGCTCGAGCAGTTCGCACGGGATACGACAGTATTGGGACAGTTCCCCACGGTGGCCGAAATCGCCGATGCCGCGGTCTTCCTGGCATCGGATCGCGCCCGAGCGATCACGGGCACGGTGATCGACCTGACGTACGGCAATGCCGTGCGCACCAATGCCGGGTTCCTCGCCCGCTCGCTCGCCTAAGGGTTCCGTATCTGACGTGCGCGTGATCGCGTTGCACGAACTCGATGAACGAGCCCATTGCGAGAGAGACTCTCAGTTGGCAACGGCGAACAGCCGCCAGTTCCTCTGGGGGAGAGAGGACGCACGTGAAGGCAGTCGTCTACGACCGTTATGGCTCTCCCGACGTCCTGCGAATCGATGACGTTCACATGCCGTCCCCGGCCGAGGGACAGGTACGCGTGAAGATCGCCGCAACGTCGATCAACCTCAGCGACTGGGAGTGCCTGCGCGGCTCGCCTTTGTACGCGCGCCTCGGCGGGTTGCGCGCACCCGCGCGCCGCACCCTCGGCTCCGACATCGCCGGATGGGTCGACGCCGTCGGCGCGGGAGTCACGCGCTTTCAACCCGGCGACGCCGTCTACGGCGACAACCTCGCGCTGAAGGGCGGGTTCGCCGAGTACGCGGTCGCGGCCGAATCCGATGTCACGCACAAGCCGAAAGAGCTGACGTTCGCCGAGGCATCGACGATCCCACAGGCGGGAGCGATCGCGTGGCAAGGCACCGCGCGCGCGGCGGTCAACAGCCGCGTCCTCATCAACGGCGC
>JBEVDP010000236.1:0-3381 GCA_040513235.1 Acidimicrobiia bacterium
GCGTGGACCCTCCGGCCGAGGTCCTGGCCCACATGCACGAGCGCCTGGCCGGGGTCGTGGCGGAGTACTTCGAGTTCGACCACTACGTCGACGACAACATGCGGAACATCCCCGACCACTACCACGCGCACGCGCGGCCGGTCGGAGGATTCTTCGGGCACGGTCTGAAGCGCAAGACCGTCGAGTAGCCGCCCGGCACAGTGCGGACGCAGCGAAGCCACGGACGGCGCACCGAGGGAGCCAAGTAGTGCCCGAGTACGTCTTCACCGTCGATCTCGGCACGTCGGGTCCGAAGGTCGCGCTGTTCACGGTCGACGGCGTGTTCGTCGCGGGCGACCTCGCGCCCGTGCCGCTGGAGTTGCTGCCGGGCGGTGGCGCACAGCAGAAGCCCACCGACTGGTGGCACGCGGTGACAACCGCATCGCGGCGCATGCTCGAACGCGCGGCCGTTCGCGGGTCGGAGATCTGCTCGGTCGCCGTCACGTCGCAATGGTCGGGCACGGTTCCGATCGCGTTCGACGGCACCGTGTTGCACGACGCGATCATCTGGATGGACTCGCGTGGTGCCGCGGCGGTGCGCGAGCAGGTTGGCGGCCGGCTCCGCGTCCAGGGCTACGACCCCCGCAAACTCCGGCGGTGGATCAAGCTCACGGGCGGCGCGCCGAGCTTGTCGGGCAAGGATCCGGTCGGACACATCCTCTGGCTCCAGTCCGAGCGTCCCGCCGTGGCGCACGCGACGTGGAAGTACCTCGAGCCGAAGGATTGGTTGAACTACCACCTGACAGGCGTCGCCGCTGCGACGTACGACTCGATCGTCCTGCACTGGCTCACGGACAACCGCGATCCTGCGCGCGTCGAGTACGACGGCGCGCTGTGCTTCCAAGCCGGGATCCCACGCCATCAACTGCCAGATCTCGTCGCCGCGACGAGCATCGTCGGCGAACTCCTCCCCGCCCCGGCCGAGGACCTTGGCCTTCCCGCGGGTATCCCGGTCATCGGAGGGACGCCGGACGTGCAGTCGGCTGCAGTGGGGTCGGGCGCGGTGGCCGACTACGAAGGGCACTTGTACGTCGGCACGTCGTCGTGGGTCACCTGCCACGTCCCGTTCAAGAAAACCGATCTCTTTCGTGGCATTGCGAGCCTGCCCGCGCCGTTGCCGGGCAAGTACTACGTCGCCGATGAACAGGAGTCGGCCGGCGCGTGTGTGAATTGGTTGCGCGACAACGTGCTGTATCCCGACGACGAGTTGCGGGAGACGCCGGTCCCGGGTGATGTGTTCTCGCGCATCGACGGGCTCGCTTCGTCCGTTCCGCCCGGGAGTAACGGCGTGTTGTTCACGCCGTGGTTGAACGGCGAGCGCACACCAGTCGACGACCACACGCTGCGCGGCGGATGGCACAACCTCTCGCTGCGCTCCACCCGGGCCGATATGGTGCGCGCGGTACTGGAAGGCGTGGCGTTCAACACACGCTGGTTGCTGGGTGCTGTGGAACGGTTCGTCGACCGGCCCTTCCCTGCCTTGCGCTTCGTCGGTGGCGGCGCGCAATCGGAGCTGTGGTGCCAGGTGCTGGCCGACGTACTCGATCGCCCGATCCAGCAAGTCGATCGCGCGATCCATGCCAACACCCGCGGCGCGGCACTGCTCGGAGCGCTCGCGCTCGAGCGCATCGCCGTCGAAGACATCGGACCGGCGGTCCGTGTCGCCCAGACCTTCACACCCGACCCGGAAGCGCGCGCCGCGTACGACCCGCTCTACCGCGAGTTCCGCGCCCTGCACAAACAAACCCACGGCATCTACGCGAGGTTGAACAACCATGAGTGAGAGCGGACATCACAGTGATGACGACGCGACGTCATCGATCGAGAGGTCGGTGAAGCCGTACCGCGGCGAGTTCCCCACCCACGATCGCATCCCGGCCGACGGAGTCGCGCGCGAAGAAGTACTGCGCGAAATGGAAGCGATGCGCGACCGCGAGGAGGCGAAGTGGTCCGACGGATACGCCTCCGGGAGCGTGTACCACGGCGATCCCGAACACATCGAGTTCCTGAGTCGCGTCTACGCGATCTCGTCGCAAGCGAACCCGCTGCACGCCGACTTGTGGCCGAGCACCGTGAAGTACGAAGCCGAGATCGTCGCCATGACGGCGAACATGCTCGGCGGTGTCGAAGGGGTGTGCGGCACCGTCAGCTCCGGCGGCACCGAGAGCATCCTGCTCGCGATGAAGGTGTACCGCGATCGCGCCTACGACCGCGGCATCGAACACCCCGAGATGATCGTGCCGTCGACCGCGCACGCCGCGTTCGACAAGGCCGCGCACTACTTCCGTATCGAGAAGGTGACGGTGCCGGTCGGGCCCGACGGCCGGGCCGACGTGAGCGCCACGGAAGCCGCGATCACCGGCAACACCGCGGTCATCGTCGGCTCCGCGCCGTGTTTCCCAAACGGGCTCATCGACCCGATCGAAGCACTCGCTGCGCTGGCGCAGGCGCGTGACCTCGGCTTCCACACCGACGGCTGTCTCGGCGGGTTCGTGCTGCCGTGGGCCGACAAACTCGGATATCCAGTCCCGCCGTTCGATTTCCGTGTCCCCGGGGTCACCTCGATGTCGGCCGACACGCACAAGTACGGCTACGCGGCAAAGGGCACGTCGGTCGTGCTCTATCGCGATGCCGACCTCCGGCATTACCAGTACTACAAGACTGCGAGCTGGGCCGGCGGCCTGTACTTCTCGCCGACTTTCGCCGGCTCTCGGCCCGGCGCGCTGAGCGCCGCGTGCTGGGCGGCGTTGGTGACGATGGGGGAGCGTGGCTATCTCGAAGCGACGCGCCGCATTCTCGAAGCCGCCACGCACGTGAAGGAAGGGATCGCCAAGATCGACGGGCTGGCGGTGATCGGCGACCCGTTGTGGAACGTCGCGTTCACCGCCGACGACGTCGACGTGTATCGGGTCCTCGATGTGCTCGGCCATCACGGCTGGAGCCTCAACGGGCTCCAAGATCCCGCGTCGATCCACCTGTGCGTCACGCTGCGCCACACGCAACCGGGTGTGGTCGAGCGCTTCCTCGCCGACCTCGCGGCGGCGGTCGAAGAGGTCCGCTCGAACCCGCAAGCGGGCGGTTCGATGGCACCGATCTACGGCATGGCGACGATGACTGAAACGCAGGGCGCGGTCGAGGAACTGCTGGAGGCTTACGTCGACATGTTGTTCACGCCGTAGGGGCACTCACGCGCATCGACACGACCAGCAGCGCGCCGCCCGGGGAGCCAGCCGAACGTCTCAGGTGCCCGCATGTTCGGGACCGTACTCGTCGGGCCATTCCGACGGACTGACCTCGTCGAGATCGCTGCCGCTCGTTTCCGGCAAGCGGGGGACGAAGAAC
>JBEVDP010000237.1:0-2945 GCA_040513235.1 Acidimicrobiia bacterium
CTCCTCGCTCGCTGCTTCGGTCTGATTTCTCGATCTGTGCTGGTCGCTCGGGATCCAGGGCTGCGTCGCGCGCTGCGTGTGGCGCTCAGCTGCCGCGACCTGGTGAGCGTGTGGCCCGCAGTTCGCACAGCGGCCTCGGAAGACGATCTCGGTCGCGCTGACCGTAAATCGCTCGGCTACGTACGTTGGGAGCAACACATGGGGAAACTCGTGGGGCAGATCCTCGATCCCACCACAGACGTCGCACACCAAGTGATGGTGAGGTTCGAGATTCGGGTCGAACCGGGTCGATCCGGTTCCGAGGTTCAGGGCGGACAACTCCCCCATCGCCGAGAGATCGTTGAGGGTCTGGTACACGGTCCGCAGCGAGATCATGGGCAACTCAGTGCACACCGCCGCATACACGCCCTCCGCCGTGTGGTGGTCGGTGGCATGGGTCAGTGCCCGGAAGATCGCGTGCCGCTGCGGGGTCACCCGGAGGCCCCTGCTGCGGAACAACGCCGTCAGCTCCTCGACAGACCTCAACAACCCTAACTATGAAACCTCGCTTGCTGATCCGCAATGGCTGTTGATACTTATCTCGGCGATCGGCCTCGACCGTACTGCGACGGTCGCGTACGCGCCGCCCAACCGGCGATATGGGACAGGCGCGAGATCGCCGCGCATCTCTGCGCGCGCGAGTGTCGCGCGGAGCTGCACGGAAACGCCGTGGATCGTCGCTCACGTCGCCAGCCGTCCTGCAGGGTCGCGACGGCGGATCTATCGTAGAGAAACGTAATTCTTCCAAGGGGGGAACCATGTTTCAAGGCACTGGGCGCGGCAGTCGCCGCCGACCGATCCTGATCGTCGTCACCCTCGCGGTCGCGTTCGGCGCACTGTCGGTCATTTCGGCACCCGTCGGCGCGCAGTCCGGCGGGAAGGTCGACAAGGCCGCGGTGCTGCGGTTCGGCGTGCCCATCGAGGAGAACGGCGGTGTCTTCTTCGACCCGGCCACGCCCGCGACGACATCGAACCCCACCGGGCGGCTCTGGCTGGACCTCATCTACGACACGATGATCCACAACACTGTCGACGGGGAGGGCGCGCCGGGTCTCGCGACGAAGTGGACGACGCCCGACCCGTCCACCGTCGAGCTGACGTTGCGAGACGGCGTGAAGTTCTCCGACGGCACTCCGCTCACCGCGGCCGCGGTCAAAGCGGCGTGGGAGCGCAACGTCGCGGCGCCGCGCCCCAACAAGCCCGACGAGATCCAGTCGATCAGCGCGATCGAGGCACCGGATGACAAGACGATCCGCATTCGCCTCAGCAAGCCGATCGCCAAGCAGTTCATCAACACCGAGCTCAAGAACGCGAACTTCCTGGGCGTGACGGCTCCGTCCTCCGTCGCGGCCGGAACCGCCAACACCAAGCCGGTCGGTGCGGGCCCCTACATGCTCGACAATTACTCGACCGGCAAGATGGTCCTCAAGAAGAACCCGAACTTCTACGACCCCAAGGCGCAGAAGCTCGCGGGCGTCGAGTTCGTCAACATGAGCAACGGCCAGCCCGCGGTGAGCGCGCTGCAGAGCAATCAGGTCGACCTCATCTGGTCGATCCCGCCCGACGCGATCGAAACGCTCGAAGGGGCCGGCTTCGAGGTCACCTCGACGCCGAGTGAGCGCGCCTACCAGATCGGGCTGTGCACGACGAACGGCGTGTTCACGTCGAAGCCGGCGCGTCAGGCGATCAACTACGCGGTCGACCGCGACGCGATCAACGACGGTGCGCTCGCGGGCACCGGCCAGCCCACGCTGTCACCCGTGCCGCCGCAGTCGCCCTTCTACGACAAGGCGATCTACAAGGGCGTCTCCCACAACCTGAAGAAGGCCAAGGCGCTGTTGAAGGAAGGCGACGTGGCACCCGGCACCCCCGTAAAGGCGCTGGTGGCCGCGCAGGCTCCGTTCACCACGATCGCCGAGATCGTGCAGCAGCAGCTGAAAGAGGTCGGGCTCGACATGCAGATCACGCAGAGCACGAACTTCGCAGCGGACATCAACACGCTCAAGCCCGACATGGCGATCATCACCATCGAGCCGTCCCGGTTCTCGCAGTTCTTCAGCGGGACCCCGGGAGTGACGAACTGGTGCGGCAACAGCAACCCGGAGATCGCGGCGGCCCTCACCGCGACACTGGACTCGTCGAAGACCGAAGCGGAGGTCGCTGCGGCGTACGAGACGCTGCAGAAGCTCGTTCTCGAGGAGTCGCCGAACGTGCCCCTGAACATGCTGGGCCTGCTCGCAGCGCACACCGACCGGGTGAAGGGCGTCGACATCATCAACTCCCCGTACGGCCCGCAGCTCAACACCGTCTACATGGTGAAGGGCTAGTTCCGGAACGGTCCGTCTCGAGGAAGGCGCCGGTTCGCGGCGACGGGCGCCCTCATCGCGCCTGGGCCCAGTGAGGACGAGGCTCGTCAGGTTCGGCGATGGCAGGGTCGAGATCGGCGCGCCGGCGAGTGTGGGGCCGGTGGTGTGGAGATGGCACTTCGACATCAGGCCGCTCGGCGTCACGAACGGCGCCCGAACAGAGATGTCGGTCGGCCGCGTTCGCGAACGCGGCTCAGCCGGCGTTCTGGGACACCCGGGCGCGCGAGTCGGGGACGCGTGTGCTGGGACGCCGCTGCCGAGCACTCTGTGCGGCCCGAGCTGTCGGAATATCACGCCAGAACGGCAATCTGTGGCGAGCCAACGCAGCGAATCGCGAATGCAGTGCGCTCGGCCTGCGTCGTCATCGCTGGCGTTGGGCGCACTCCTTCAGTCCGATCTTTCGGGCGACCCTGTCGGGCTTCGCGAATGGGTAGCCGCTCAGCTCCTCCGCGAATGCCGACTGTGGATCGGCTTCGAACTCGTCCACGACCGCGTTGAACCGATCGAGGAACGCGTCGGCCTTCTCCTCAAGGGCGGGGG
>JBEVDP010000238.1:0-15055 GCA_040513235.1 Acidimicrobiia bacterium
ACCGTTGCGAACGCGCGTTGCGTCGTGTCGTCCACCGCGTAGGCGAGGAGCCCGAACAGCAGCGCGCCGGCGCACGGCACCAACACCGCGAACCAGCGCTTGCGCGGGAAGCACGATTGCAACGTGTAGATCAGGATTGCGACGAATCGCGATCGCGCTCGCTGCCGCCGCTCGGGTGCCGACACCGTCATCGGATCAGCTCCCGGAACAGGCTCTCCAGCGAGTCGTCGAGCGCCCGCACCTCGAGCAGGCGCACGGACTCGGCGCGGGCCAGGCGGGGCAACGCAGTCGCCAGTTCGCGCGCGCGCAGCGTTTGGATGACAAGTCCCTCGCGCGTCGAGTCGAAAGAGATGCCGCCGACGGAGTCGAGTCCGATCAACGCCGACGCGAGTCGACGGCCGTCGTCGGACCGGACGAGCACATGACGCGGGCGGTCGTCCATCGCGTCGCGGATCGCCCGATGGCCGCCGGCTGCCGCCAAGCGGCCGTGGATGATGACGATCACGCGTTCGGCCAACCGCTCGACCTCGTTGAGAATGTGCGAGCTCACGATCACCGTCCGGCCCTGCGCACCGAGGTGCTTGAACAGTGCGATGAGGTTCACCCGCTGGATCGGATCGGCTCCGTTCAACGGTTCGTCGAGGACAAGGACGTGAGGATCGCAGACGAGCGCGGCCGCGACCTTCGTCCGCTGCCGCATGCCCTTGCTGAACTCGTCGACAGGCCGGTCGGCGACGTCGAGCAGGCCGACCGAGCGCAACGCCTGTTCCGCCGCGCTCCGATCGGCGACGCGATGGAGGTCAGCGACGTAGCGGACGAACTGCCGAGCCGTGAGGCCGCTCGGCACGGCTTCGTCCTCGGGCACGAGTGCGAGCCGGCCGAACACGTTGCGATCGCGCCGCGGATCGCTCGCTCCGATACGTATCGTGCCCTGGTTGACGTTGAGCAGGCCGGTGATGGCGCGCATGAGCGTCGTCTTGCCGGCTCCATTCGGGCCGAGCAGGCCGGTGACTCCCGGTCCGAACGAGCAGCTGAGCTCCGACAGCGCGACCTTTTGGCCGAACCACACCGAGACATCGGCGACCGTCACAGTTGCGTCGGCGACGAACGCGGGATCGTGCACGGGCGCCGTCATCGTTCCACCCACCGGTATCGGCGCAGCAGCACCGCGACTCCGAGCAGCAGGATCCCGGTGTACGTGAGGATCGCCAGGAGTCCTCCGTTGCTGACGCCGGCGAGCGGCGACTCCGGGTCGACGTGGCCGAGGAACACCAGATCGCGCAAGTACAACGGCATCGCGAGCACGTTGAGAAGCGCGGCGACCGACTCGCCCTCCTCCGCCTCGAAGTCGCCGACGAAGATGCCGGCTGCGATCGACGTGACGAGGAAAAGGCCGATGATCGCCGCGCCCGCGACGATGCGGCGGTCGGTGAGCGAGGAGATCGCGACGCCGACGACTGCGTAGTACGCCGCGAGCAACACGATCGAGAGAGGGACCTTCCAGAGGACGTCGAGATGGCCCGTGAAGTAGTCGAGCGCGCCGTCGCTGACGAGCATGTTGCCGACGAACAGGAGCACCTGAGGTAGGAAGGAGAACGCGAAGATGATCGTCGCAATCGCGCCGAGCTTCGCGAACACGTAATCGACTCCGGTCATCGGACGGGCGAACATGAGGGGCAACACGTGCTGCCGCCGGTCGGGACAGATGACGTCGGGTGCGACCAACGCGACGAACAACAACAAGGCCGACGAGACGCCGACGTAGTCGCGATAGTTGATGATCTCGATCCGATCGTCGAACAACTCGTCACGGGTCACATAGCCGACACCGACGTTGACGATCGCCGGGATCGTGACGACGCCCAACAGCACGAACGGCGCGACCTTCTGGCGCCACGACCGCCGGATACCGAGCGCGCGCCGCATCGACGCCTTGTACAGGGCGAACGTCGCCGCGCCGCGACGGCCTCTTGTCCCTTCGTACGGCCGGTAGCCGCGGTCGTAGACCGCACCACCGCGTGCCGCGCCGGCGCTCATGGCGAGTCCTCCGAGCGTCGGAGGAATACCTCGTCGAGCGATGTGAGGCGGGTCGAGAGCCGGTAGAGCGGCAGCTCGAGTTCGGCGATGACGTCGCGCAGACGATCCAGTTCGGCGTCGCCATCGACGGTCACCTCGACGAGACCTTCGATCGCATGCGCGGGAAGGTTCTTGCGGCCGAGCGCGGTCACGAGCACGTCGGCCGACGGGCCGACGTCCACGGTGACCGTGCCCGTGCGTTCGAGGAGCGAGTCGGTCGCGCCGGCGACGACCAGTCGTCCGGCATCGATCATCACCACGTAGTCGCACACCTTCTGCACGTCGTCGAGTAGATGCGTGGCCATCAATACCGAGATGCCGAACGATCCGAGCCGGGCGACGAGCGCCAGCATGTCGTCGCGCCCGACCGGGTCGAGCCCGGCCGTGGGTTCGTCGAGGAGCACCAGCTCCGGATCGCCGACGATCGCCTGCGCGAGCTTGGTGCGCTGGCGCATGCCCGTCGAGAACCCGCCGATCGGACGGAAGCGAGCTTCGTCGAGCCCAACGAGGTCGAGGATGTCGGACGCGCGCTGCCGGGCCGCGCGCGCGGGCAGGCCGCTCAGCTCGCCAAAGGTGGCGACGACGTCGGCGGCAGTCTGATCGAGTGGGAGGCAGTCGTGCTCGGGCATGTAGCCGAGCCGCGCCCGCACGGCGATCGGATCCCGGGCGACGTCGAGCCCGCAGACCTCTATGTGGCCTTCCGTCGCGCGCGCGAGCCCGAGCAGCAGCCGGAAAGTCGTCGTCTTGCCGGCCCCGTTGGCGCCGACGAGCCCGATGCGACCTCGCGGCACCTCGACCGACAGGTTGTCGAGCGCGGTCGTCGCCGGGTACCGCTTCGTGAGTCCTTCGATTCGGAGAAGAGGCGCGGTTTCCAAGGCAGGTCTGAGTCTGCCATCTGGTCGGATCAGGCCCGTCATTCCAACCAAACAGACGAGCCGACCCGTCGTCCTGTTACACGGAAGTACCGGGCTGCCTGGACGCTCAGTCGGCGAAGACGGCGCGGGTGTGCTCGATGAAGAACGTGTGGTCGTGCTGCTTGTTCGGGTCGCTCGCGTTGTACGGGTGGCTCGGACCGCCGTCGGGGACGCGCTCCTCGGAGTAGATCGCGCCCACGGGACACACGTCGGGCTGGTAGCAGGCGGTACACGACGTGCACTCGTCGACGTTCACATAGAGGATGCTGTCTTCGAAGATCGCGATCGCGTCCGGGTCCGGAGTATGGGTGTTCTCGATCTCGCCGCTCCCATGTTCGACTTCCGAGAACAGTTGATTCGTCGCAATGTCGTATTCGTAGATGCACTGGACCGGGCAGACGTCGACGCACGCGCGGTCCTTCACGTCGATGCACGCTTCGGTGATGATCGCGAGTCCAGACATGTAATGGGTGATACCCACCAACCCTCACGGGATCACCCTTTCTCGACGTGATCGGCCAGGCGGGAGCCCTGCCATTCGCCGGCGTTACAGTGCGCGCCGTGACCGAGATCTCAGCGCAGGACATCCAGACCGCGTCCGGCATGTCGTTTCGAGCTCGCGGCGCTGGAGAGGGCGAGGGTCGTGTCGTCATCTTGCTCCACGGCTTTCCCCAGACCTCTCGATGCTGGGTCAGCCAGCTCAGCGCCCTCGCTGCCGACGGCTACCGCGCCGTCGCGTTCGATCAGCGGGGCTACTCGCCGGGTGCGCGACCGCGCGAGGTCGCCGCATACAAGCCGGCGGAGCTCGTACGGGACACGCTCCTCGTCGCCGACGCCCTCGGCGTCGCGCGGTTCGACCTCGTGGGTCACGACTTCGGCGGGATGGTGGCGTGGATGGTCGCCGGACATCATCCCGACCGTGTGCGCACGCTCACGATTGCCTCGACGCCCCACCCTGCGGCCTTTCGCGCGAGCTACGAGCGCCGGGAGTCGGATCAGGGTGAACGCTCGGAGTACATGCGTACGTTTCGGGCGGGCGAGCGCGGTGGGATGGAAGCATCACTGCTCGCGAACGACGCGGTGGGTTTGCGCGCGTTCTACGCGGGACTCGATTCCGGTGCAATCGAGGAATACGTCGCCGTCTTGAGCGAGCCCGGCGCGCTCGTCGCCGCGTTCGATTGGTATCGCTCGATGTCCGGGGCGGCGAGCGCCGCGACACCCGCGGCATCGATGCCGACTCTGTACGTCTGGAGTGATCAGGATCGCTCACTTGGGCGCGACGCGGCCGAGGCGACGGCGTCGTTCGTGGCCGGCCCGTACCGGTTCGAGGTGTTCGAGGGCGTTGGCCACTGGATCCCTGAACTCGCGGCCGACAAGTTCACGCCGCTGTTGCTCGAACATCTCGCCACGGGGAGTTGAGTCGTCGTTGGCGATCGTGCCGGGTTGCTAGTGCGTGTAACCGCGTAACGCGGCAGTCGCTTCGAGCCGGACGCGGAAGTCAGTGTCAGTTGCGAGCCGCGTCAGCGCATCACGACTGGGCTCGATGCCGAGTTCGACGAGCCCGCGCAGCGCCTTCCACCGCGTCCACGCGTCGGGATCCCCGAGCGCCCGTTCGAGCAGCGGACGGAGTGTGGGCCGATCGGCGTCGACCATTGCGTCGACGGTCGCTCGCCGCACAGTTCGGCTGGGGTCGTCGAGAAGGTCACGCCAACCCTGCGCCGCGGTGTCTGCATCGGCATCGATCAACACGCGCGTGGCCACCTGTCGCATCCAAACATCGTGTGACGACGCAGCCGCGAGGAGGCGGTCCCTGTCGCCAGCCCGTTCCGGCTTCAAGTCGCGCAGCTCGCGCCACGCGCGATCGAGGGCGCTTCCACTCGATGGTGCGTTCGTCCCCCGTACGTCGACCGACGGCCGCGTGTCGACATCACCGGCCGCACCCGCGTCGTCATCCTCGGCCGACGTCGCAGGGAACTCGGCCTCGATCAGGCGCAACAGCGGTCCGAGCAGTTGCTCCCACCGATCGGGGCGCCGGATCCCGACCGCGACGAAGTCGGGGCCCACGAGCACGTTCGCGACGTCGTCGAACTCCGAGAACAGCCGAGCGACGCGCGGGTCGTCGACGTTCGCCGCGGACTCGTACCAACGGCTCGGACCGCGGTGGAGGTCGCCCGTGACGAATCGAATCGTGCGCGGGTTCGGCGTGGCCTCCGGCACCACGGCTCCTTCGAACATTTCCTCGAGCATCGACGCCGTGCCCGGCATCGCGCCTTCGTCGGAGGGCAGACCCGCTGCATCCGATCTCGCGAGCCGGAGGCGAAATGCGCCGCCTCGCCAGCCAAAGGCAAGCTGGTATCCGTCGCCGAGGTCGTGCTCCCACCATCCCGTCCCGGACCCGACCAGTTCTGCCAACGCGTCGTCGTCCCGCCCGCTCCACGACGCATCGGAGAAGAACTGCTTCAGCAAGCGTTTGACCGGCGCCAGATGGTCGAGCTCGATTCGCCCGAGCGCGTCGCGCGTGAGATGAGCCACTGCATCCGGCGTCAAACCACGTGCGGCAACGTCCCGGCGGCACTCGTCGCGTGTGGAGTCATCCACACGCGCGACGCTACTGCCGGTTCTGCCACGAGCTCGCGACCAACCGCGCGACGCGGTCATCGCTCGCTGCTGTCAGCGCGTGGACCTCTGCGTGCTGCGGACGAGGACGAGCCACGTCCCAGTGAGGAACGCGGTGGCGAACCCGCCGAGGATGAGCCAGTAGATGACTGTCGATTGCGTGCCCGCGTTGCCATACGACTCGAGGAGCGGTGGCCCGAGCCGTGAGTTTCCCTCGGCGAGGATCCGCCGCGCTCCGAGATCGTGACCGACGCCCTCGAAGGCCCAGCGCGTGGGGATCCATGCACTCAACACCTGGCCGGTGCGCGCCATCACACTTACCGGGAGGATTGCACCCGAGAACAGAACGGCCGGGAAGCACAACATCGGCAGTGCGAGCGTTGCTTGCGCGACGTTGCCGACGGAGGCCGACGCGAGCAGGCCGAGGCTGAGCGCGGCGACCGCACACAACAGCAGCGTGACTCCGAGTGATGCGTAGGTCGACACGGACCGGCTCGGGAGGCGATCCAGCCCGCGAAGCACGGCAAGCATGGCCACGACCACGAGGAGCAGGAAGGGCACGAGGACTGTCACCTTCGACGCCACATATGCACCCAGCCGCAGTCCGACGAGGCGCTCGCGGCGGAGGATCGAACGCTCGGTGCAGATCTGCAGCAACCCGTAGGTGAGTCCGAAGAAGAAGGCGGCGAAGACGACCCAGAAGCCGATCATCACCATCGAGCTCGGGCTCGGATCTTGCACGTCGAACGCACCGGGACGGAACAGGATTGCGAACATCCCGACGACCAGAGCCGGCGACCCGACAAGGATCGCGAGGGTCAGGTGGTTGCGCAGGATCGTGTCGAGCGTTCGACGCGTGAGCACACGCCACTGGGTGAAACCGTTCGCCACCGGCCGGTTGCTCGCGGGGGGCGATGCCGACCGTGGTGAAGTGCCAGGGCTCGGTGTGGCGGTGCTCGGTGCTGAGGTCGCGGACTCCACCTCGGCGAGGACGCAGTAGAGCTGCGGCACCGAGCTCACCCCGAAACGTTCGAGCGCTTCCTGCAGGGTGCCGACGAATCCGACGCTCCCTCCGCGCGTCATGAACACGATGCGATCGCACACGGTCAGGTCCGCGACCGAGTGCGTGGTGAACACAACGGTCGCCGACCGGTCGGCGAGGTCACGCAACCGTGTGACCAGCTCTGCGCTGGTGATCGGATCGAGGCCGGACGTCGGCTCGTCCAGGAAGAAGATGTGCGGATCCGTGATGAGTTCGACGGCGATGCTGGCACGCTTGCGCTGACCGCCGCTGAGCGCACCGACCCGAACCTCGGCGGACTCGCTCAGGCCCACGGCGTCGAGCGCGTCACGCACCGCGTCGTCAACCGCGGCCATCGTTGTCGACGACGGGAGCCGAAGCCGGGCCGCGTAGCGAAGCGTGCGCTCGAGTGGCAGGTCGGCATGGATGATGTCGTCCTGCGGGACGAATCCCAGCACGCCGCGGAACGTCCGCAGGTTCGCGTGCAGATCGACGCCATCGAAGCGTACGGAGCCGGAAGTCGGCGACGTGACGCCTGCGATCGTTTCCAGGAGCGTCGTCTTTCCCGCGCCGCTCGGACCGACGATCGCGACGAGCTCGCCGGCCGAGACGGTGAACGACACGGCGTCGAGGAGGGTGGCGCGGTCCCGCTTGCCGACCCGGACCCGCCGAGTCAGCCCGTCGACGTCGATGCGGACGCCGGGCCGGTGCCCGTCGGCTGTCGATCGCTCGAGCGTTGCGACTCCACCGGCTTCGCCGTACCCGACCATGGGGTCCTCCCGTCTCTGCTGTTGAGAAAGCACGACCGTTCGTGCTTGCAGATAGTACGACCGATCGTGCTAAGTTGTCAACATGCCGAGTTCTCGAAAACCGCGCGCCGACGGAGCAAAGACTCGAGACGCGATCGTGCGGGAGGCCGTCTCGCTCGCCACGCTTGACGGGCTCGACGGCCTTTCGATCGGGAACCTCGCCGACGCGCTCGACATGAGCAAGAGCGGTGTCTACGCCCATTTCGGCTCGAAACAGGAGCTCCAGCTCGCAACGCTGGATGAAGCGGGCAGGATCTTCACAGCCGAGGTGATCGAACCGGCCCTGGCCGCTCACCCCGGACGCGCCCAGCTCGTCGCACTGTGCGACGCGTTCTTCGGCTATCTCCGGCGACGCACGCTTCCGGGCGGTTGCTTCTGGTGCGGAGTCGTGGTCGAGATGGGCACTCGGTCGGGACCGGTCAAAGAAGGAATCGTCACGTTTCAAGCGGGGTTCACGGGATTGATTCGCCAGATGATCGTGACCGCACTCGAAGCAGGCGAGCTCCCCGCCGACGAGGACCCCGACGCACTCACCTTCGAACTCAGCGGCATCATGTTCGCCGCGAATGCCAACTTCGTGCTCCGCGATGACCCCGGAGCACTCGAGATGGCGCGACACATCGTGCGCCGGCGCCTCGGGACCAGCAGCGATGCGCCCTCAGAACAACCTCGATGATCACGTTCGATGCCGCTCGTCTGCGTGCGCGGCGCTCCAACACGTAGCCCTCGGCCGTTAGGTACTCGACCGAGAACTTCGCAACGTGCAGTCTGTGCTGCGTGATCGAACATCCTGAGACGCGGTTTGCGCGGACCCGCGACGGCGAGTCGATCGCGTTTCAGGTGTGTGGTCACGGAGCTCTCGACCTCGTGTATGTGCCGAACTGGGCGAGCCCGATCGACCTGATCTGGGATCACCCGCTGGTCGCTCGGTTCCTGACCAGGTTGGCGTCGTTCTCTCGGCTGATCCTGTTCGACAAGCGTGGTTCGGGCTCTTCTGACAATGTCTCGGTCGACGCGCTCGCCACGCTCGAGGACTGGACCGATGACATCGCGACGGTGATGGACGCAGTCGGCTCTGAACGCGCGGCGTTGGTTGGGGCGACTGTTGGTTGTCCGATCTCCATGTTGTTCGCGGCCACGCGGCCGGAACGTACGTCGGCGCTCGTGCTGATCAATGCCTCGGCGCGGCGGTTGGCCGACAGTGACTATCCCGGTGTTGATCCGGAGCGCGCGGACGATCTCACGGCAGACTTCCGATCGGCCTGGGGGACCGATGCGGTGGTAGAGCTCGTCGTGCCGAGCATGGTCGGCGACGAAGCGTTCCGGCGCTGGTTCACGCGCTTCTGCCGAGTCGGCAACCCACCGAACATGGCGGCGGCGGTGTTCCGCGCCCATCTTGCCTCGGACGTCCGCGCGTCGCTCCCCTTGATCCAGGCGCCGACGCTCGTGATGCTGCGGGCCGGGGCCGAGCGTTTCACCACGGCGGCGCAAAGCCGATTCCTGGCCGACAACATCGCGGGTGCTCGACACGTCGAAGTTCCCGGTAACGACTCGCTGCCTTACGGAAGCGACGCGGCCGCGTTGCTCGACGAGATCGAGGAGTTCCTCACCGGCGACCGCCCGCGCTTCACAACCGACCGGGTGCTCGCCACCGTGTTGTTCACCGACATCGTCGGCTCGACCGAACACGCGGCCGCGGTTGGCGACCGACGATGGCGAGAGCAACTCGACCAGCACGATGCCCGGGTGCGTTCCCAACTCGACGCCTTCGGTGGACGTGAGATCAGCACCGCAGGCGACAGTTTCTTCGCCGTTTTCGACGGTCCGGCCCGCGCAGTTCGCTGCGCACACGCGATCATCGACGACATCAACGAACTCGGCATCGAGATGCGAGCTGGCGTGCACACCGGCGAATGCGAGGTCCGAGGACACGACTATGCCGGGATCGCAGTCCATGTCGGCGCCCGCATCCGCGCGCTCGCCGGCCCCGGCGAAGTCCTGACCTCGAGCACCGTCAAGGATCTTGTGGCGGGCTCCGGCATCACCTTTCACGACTGCGGCGAGCACCAACTCAAGGGCGTGCCCGACCCGTGGCACCTCTACCGCGCAACCGGTTCACCGAGGTCTTGACGTGCGCCCGGCTCGTAGGCCGGCGCGCGACGTGGTTTGAACCGCGGCGTGCTAGCGATCATCGCGTTGTGCGTCACCTCAGGTCGTCGGGTCGTACTTCGTACCCAGCGCAAGCACGGCTTGGACGAGCGCGGCATGTGTCAGGGCCTGTGGGTAGTTGCCGAGGTGCTCACGCGAGCCCGGGTCCATCTCTTCGCCATACAGGCCGAGCGGACCGCCGAGCGCGACGAGCTCGCTGAAGAGCGCCTCGGCTTCGTCGTGGCGGCCCGTGCGCGCCAGCGCTTGGACGAGCCAGAACGAGCAAGGCAGGAACGCGCCTTCGCGGCCTTCGAGCCCGTCAGTGCCGGGCGGGTACCGATACAAGAGCGGTCCACCTGCGCCGAGTTGTTCGCGGATCGCGGCGACCGTACCCGCGACGCGTGGGCTCGACGATGGCTCGAACTCGAGCACGGGCAGCAACAGCACGGCGGCGTCGAGGTCAGTCGAGCCATACGCGGCGGTGTAGGCGCCGCGGTCGTGATCGAACCCGCGCGTACGGATGTCGTCAGCGAGCTCATCGCGCGCGCGTGCCCATCGTTGCGCACGACGTTTCTTCCCGTCATCACGTGACGCGGCAACGCGAAGTGCGCGGTCGAGGGCGAGCCAGGCCATGAGTTTGGAGTGCACGTGGTGGATCGGCTCCGACCGCTTCTCCCATATACCGGCGTCCGGTTCCGGCCACGTCGCGGCGACTCGATCGGCAAAACCGGCCATGGTGCGCCAGGTTTCGCCGTCGAGCCGGTGACCGGCGTCGGTGAGGAGCCACGCGGCGTCGAGCACCCAGCCGTATCCGTCGAGCTGATGCTGGCGCGCCGCGCCGTTCCCCGTCCTGACCGGGCGGCTGTCGGCGTATCCCGGCCAGGCAGCGAGTTCGGTTTCCCGCGGTCCGGCGCGTCCGTCGAGGGTGAACAGGACCGGCAGCCGGGGTCGGTTCAGACGGCTCGCATGCAGCAGCCACGCGAGGAACGCGCGTGCCTCCCGCGGCTTGCCCGCAGCGAGGAACGCGGCGATGCCGATGCACGCATCGCGCGGCCAGGCGTAGCGGTAGTCCCAGTTGCGGCCTCCGCCGAGTTGCTCGGGAAGGGAGGTGGTGGGCGCGGCGACGGGAGCGCCCGAAGGGGAGTAGGT
Organism: Acidimicrobiia bacterium; assembly: GCA_040513235.1. Lineage (GTDB taxonomy): Bacteria > Actinomycetota > Acidimicrobiia > IMCC26256 > PALSA-610 > JANNHK01. Next base: position 10,734 of record JBEVDP010000238.1, read on the forward strand.
GAGGAGTTGCAACGTCAGGAGGCTGCGGACCACGACGTCCCGATGGTGAGCGACCTCGATACCGGCGACCCATCGGCGCCAACCGTGCTCGTCGCGTGCGAGCTCGAACGCCGCGACGGCGGGCGGCACGATGACGAGCGGACCGCGGCGGGCAACGGTGATGACGAGCGTCACCGGTACGCCAGGATGCACGTCGAATCGGACGCGGCGATCCACTTCGACCGCGGGACCGTCGCACGTGATCGCGACCGCGACGTCACCGCGCTCGCACACGAGCGCACCGGCCCGGCCGCTGACGCGGTGGGCGGTCCGGCGGTCGTAGCCGAAGCGCGGCGCGAGGTGGAGTTGCGCACGGACTGGCCGCGTGTGGGCCGCGAGCCGGCGGACCAGAACGGTGCCGGGTAGGAACCGGCTACCAACCTCGGCGACGAGGCCGTCTGAGAGCTCGAGCTGACCGCCGTCGAGCGCCCACGTCGTCGTCAGCGTCGCGGTATCGGGGCGATAAGCGCGGCGGAGAACGCGCGCCGGCTCGTCGGGACCGAGCGTGAACCAGCCCGCGTCGTCGCCGCCAACGAGGCGACCGAACAGCGGAGGATCGTCGAAGCGCGGCACGCACCACCAGTCGATCGAACCATCCGGCGCCACGAGCGCGGCCGAACGGGTGTCACCGATGAGGCCGTAGTCACCGATCGCCACGCGGCGCATGTCAGTTGCTCACGAGGAACACGCCGAGCACTGCGCCATATACGACGTGGGCCGCGACGGCGACCAGCGGCGTCGCCGTGCCGTAGTTGAGCGCGAACAGCCCGGGCGGTTCGAGCACCGCCGTCGAGTTGGGACCGGCACGTGAACTCGCCATGCGCGGATGAATGCCCGGGAGCAGTGGGACGAGCACAGCCAGCGCGACGCTCGCGTGGGCAATACCGAACAGGGCGCCGAGCCACCACGTCGAGTTGTCGAGCGCGGCGAAGCCCGCCGCGTAGAAGAGGGCGAACACCTCGCCGATGCCGAGGTGGATCGCGAACCCGGCGACGCGCGCCCGATCCGGGTCTTCCGTCGCGATCGTGCCGAGCATGAGCGGCAAGTCCAACCGCGTGCGGCCACCGAGCTGGGCAACGATCATCACCGCCGTCAGGCCGGCCGTTGCGACCAGCCCGAAGACTGCCCATCCACCCCAGTCCACCTCTCGGCCTTACCCGACGACGATCATCGTCACGTCGGACGCGGCGCGAAATCGGTGGAGCGGGCGGCCCGTGAGCTTCCAAGGTGACACTCGCTTTCATCGCGCCAGAGCTACGGCTTGCGTTCGCTCCGGCGCGCCGCATCGGGCAGGCTGTGATTGGTAGCGATCGCGGGCACGGGCATCCGCGAGTATCTCCACCAACTCGACAGGGACGCCCAGCCAGTCGTGCCGATCGACTGAGGAGGAACACGGTGAAGATCTCGACGTCGGTCTCGTACACCGGCGACCCACAGCACGCCGCGGCGCGTGCACGCGAGCTCGAGGCGGCGGGCGCCGACATGTTGTGGGTCGCCGAGCTCTACAGCTTTGATGCCATCAGCATCCTCGGCTTCCTGGCCGCGCACACCGAACGCGTCGAGCTGGCGACGGGCATCCTGCCGATCTATTCGCGCACGCCGACGCTGACGGCGATGACCGCGGCCGGGCTCGACGCGGTGTCAAGCGGGCGCTTCGTGCTCGGCATCGGCACGAGTGGTCCGCAAGTCATCGAGGGCTGGCACGGCGTGCCCTTCGACAAGCAGCTGGCGCGTACACGGGAGCTGATCGACATCTGCCGGCTCGTGTGGAGACGCGAGGTGGTGGCGTACGACGGCGACGCGTACACACTCCCGTTGCCGCCGGAGCTCGGCACGGGACTCGGGAAGCCGCTCAAGATCATCAACCACCCCGTCCGTGACGACATCCCGATCTACATCGCGTCGTTGGGCCCGAAGAACGTGCAACTCACCGCCGAGTTGGCCGACGGATGGCTGCCGGCGTTTTTCCAGCCCGATAAGGCCGCCGACGTGTGGGGTGACGACCTCGCGATCGGTGCGAAGCAACGCGACCCGCAGCGGGCACCGCTCGAGATCGTGGCCGGCGGCGTCGTGTCGATTTGCGACGACGAGACCGCGACGAAGCTGCGCGACATGGGCCGCGCCGGGACTGCTTTGTATGTCGGTGGCATGGGCGCGAAAGGCCGGAACTTCTACAACAACGTGTTCCGGCGCTACGGCTACGAGCGGGAAGCAGAGGAGATCCAGAACTTGTATCTCGCCGGCAAGAAGGCCGACGCGGCCGCGCTCGTCCCCGACGACTACCTGAAGGCCACCGCGCTCGTCGGCGACGAGGGTCGGGTGCGTGAGCGCGTGCTGGCCTACAAGGCCGCCGGGGTGACGCGCCTGAGCGTGAACCCCGTCGGTGGTGACCCGCGCGTGCTCATCGACAAGATCAAGACCTGGACTGCGTGATCAGGCGTCGACGGTGCGGGTGATCAGCCGGTTCGGCCGATGCCAACCAGCGTGAGTGAGCGCGCACATGGCGCGTTGATCCACGGAGGTTGCAAGGGCGATTCCTGCGCTTGATCACTCGCGGCTACGGCGCTTGAAGAGCAAGGGTCGGGCCAGGGTGGGGCTCAGGGCGGTGGTTCCGTGGGCGCGGAGGTCGTGGCCGCAGGTGGGACCGCCGATCGCGGCGTCCGGCGCAGGAGTCGTGCGGACGCGTTCAGCAGCGGCCGCTCCAGGAGCGCGTAGCAGACCAGCGCCCCGCAGACGACGTACACGAGCACCGCCGGGAGCGTCAGTGCGTGCAACAACGGGGTCGTGGGCAGGCGCCCCGCCAGCACGAGCGCCAGCAGGGCGAGGGCCGGGACGTGTGCGAGGTACAGCGAATACGACGCGTCCCCGAGACGCCGCATCGACGGCGGCACGATGCGGCCGTAGCGCTTCTCGACACCGATCGCGCCGTAGACCACGAGGCCGGCGGGGATCCCGACCAGGGCGACACGGACTCCGTCCGACGGGAAGTGCGACCACCCGGACAGCGCGAGAAGCACCAGACACGAGCAGAACGACACGACGCCGACGGCCAGCACCACGTTCGGCCGCGCGAACCTCCCGTGGACCGTCGCGAGCCCGATGACCACGCCGAGGACGAACTCGAGGCTCAACGGGCTGGCCACGATCGCCACGTACGGATTCGTGACGTCGGAGGCCATGACGGAAAGGGTCAGCGTGATCGCGACCCAGACCGCCATGACCCAGGGGAATCTTCTCCTGCCGAGCAGCAGGGCAATGGCGAACACGACGTAGAAGTAGATCTCGTAGACGAGCGACCAGGCGACCAGGAGCGGCAGCCGGCCGACGTGCGGGAGCAACAGGTAGGAATCGAGGATGTTGGGACTCTGGCCCTCCTGGAAGCTCACGCTGCCGGGACTCACGAGGAAGAGCGCGACGATGGCGCTGTTGATGATCCAGTACAAGGGGTAGATGCGCGCGACCCTGCGGAGCAGGAAGCGCCGCGAAGAGCCGGCCCGGTCGAACGTGTGCCACGTGGTGATGACCATGATGAAGCCGCTGATCACGAAGAACAGGTCGACCCCGGTGTTGGCCGGCAAGTTCGACCAAGAGGTCCAGCTGGAACCGAACACCCGCATCTCGAAATTATCGGGACCCGAGACGTGGGCCATGACCACGATCAGGGCGGCGATGCCCCGCAGGCCTTGGATGTTGAAGAGCGTGGCCTTGCCATCAGGCCGAGGGGTCGCGGCTTCGGTCGCCCGGGCTCGCTCGACGCGACCCACCCGCGACCGACTGTCCCCCCAAATCGCCATGTTGCGCTCCCCGGCACTGCATCCCGACACGGCAAGCAATGCGCCGCGCGGCTCCTGACCCCCCTTGGCCAGCAAACCCCTTCGCACTACATGGAGCTGTGCGCGCCCCGAGAAATACAACGCGCGTGCCTTAGTTCGCACATGGCACTCCGACCGTTGTTCGTGTGACTGTTCCAGTCTTACGTTGCGGAACGCTGCGGGGCGTTTGGGCGACAAACCTCAACTCGGGGTGCAGCCCGCGCGCTACCTGCAGCTGGCCCCTCGCTGGGGTTCACGGTGACGAGTTTGGTGCCGTTCCAGTACACGTCGACTTGTTGCTCGGGTTCGAGACACCTGGCCGGCGAGAGAGCTGGAACGCAAAGACGGGCGATCTTGTCCAGTCGATATCGGAAGCGCCGCCCGACTGACGCGCAGCCCGACAGTTGCGCGTGCGACGAGCGTGCTGCCTGATCAGGCGTAGACGGTGCGGGTGACCCACTCGGCGACCAA
>JBEVDP010000239.1:0-4251 GCA_040513235.1 Acidimicrobiia bacterium
GCCGGGGCTGGCTCGGCAAGAAGCTGCCGGCCGCCGAGCAGCGGGCTTCGCACTCGACCTCCGACGCGGCCCGCGAGGTCTCGAAGTCGAAGCGCACCGACATCGCCGCCATCTGCAACGCGCTCGCCGCCGAGTTGTACGGCCTCGACGTGCTCGCGTCCGAGATCGAGGACCATCCCGAGAACCAGACCCGTTTCGTACTCGTCGGCCGAGGAATCCCCGCCGCGACCGGACACGACAAGACGTCGATCGTCTGTTTCCAGCGTGCCGACCGGCCCGGTTCGTTGCTCGCGATCCTCCAGGAGTTCGCGGCGCGGGCCATCAACCTGACGAAGCTCGAGTCGCGGCCGACCAAGCGCGGGCTCGGCGACTACTGCTTCTTCATCGACTTCGACGGCCACGTCGCCGACGAGTTGGTCGCCGATGCGCTGCGCAACCTCTCCGCGAAACAGGCCGACGTGAAGTTCCTCGGGTCATATCCGGTCGGCGGGCCGGTCGAAGCGGGCGCCGAGAGGCGGCGCGCCCACGGTCGCGCGTGGAAGCACGCCGCGTCGTGGGTGGAGCAGCTCCGGGCCCAGATCCGAGACACTGAATGATCGACGTTCGTCGATTGCGCGACGACCCGGAATACAGACGCGGCATCGAGCGCAAGCGCGTGCGCGCAGGGCTCATCGACGATGTGCTCGGAGCCGACGAGGCGCGCCGCGCGCTGTTGCAAGCTGTCGAAGAGTTGCGCGCGCGCCAGAACGCGGCGTCGAAAGAGATCGGCAAGGCCGCGGCCGACGAGCGACCGGCGAAGATCGAAGCCGCGCACGCGCTGAAGGCCGAGCTGACGGCCAAGGAGCAGGAGCTTGCGCCTGTCGACGAGGAGTTCCGTACGCTCGCCCTGCAAGTGCCGAACCCGGCCGATGCGTCGGTGCCGGACGGCGGCGAAGACGAAGGCGAGGAGCTGAAGGTCGTCGGCACGCAGAATCCGCCGCCCCCGCTCGACCACGCAACGTTCTCCGAGGCGATCGGCTTCGTCGACAGCGAGCGCGCCGCCGAAGCGAGTGGCAGCCGCTTCGCGTACATCATGCGCGAAGCCGCGCTGCTGGAGCTCGCCCTGATCCAGTACACATTGAGCACGATCATGACTCACGGGTTCACACCCGTGATCACCCCCGCGATGGTGCGCGAGCGCACGATGGAGGAATCCGGGTTCTTCCCGACCGACCGCTCGCAGGTGTACGACATCGACGACGGTGAACACTTCCTCATCGGGACGAGCGAGATCGCACTCTCGGCGTTGCACCGCGCCGAGACGTTTGCGCCCGACGAGTTGCCCGCCCGGTACGCCGGCATGTCCACCTGCTTCCGGCGTGAGGCCGGCACCTACGGCAAGGACACGCGCGGCATCTTCCGCGTGCATCAGTTCGACAAAGTCGAGATGTTCGCCTACGTCGCGCCCGACGAGTCGTGGGACGAACTCGAACGCATCCTCGCGGTCGAGGAACAGATCTTCGGCGGCCTGGGCCTGCCGTACCACGTCGTGAACATCGCGGCCGGCGACCTCGGCCCCGCGGCCGCGAAGAAGTACGACATCGAGGCGTGGTTGCCGTCGGAAGGCCGCTACCGCGAGCTTTCGTCGTGCTCGAACTACACCGACTTCTCGGCCCGCCGGCTCGGCACGCGCGTCAAGGGCGAGAAAGGCAACGAGTTGGTGCACACATTGAACGGCACCGGTTGCGCGATCAGTCGCACGCTCGTGTTCCTCTTCGAGCACTACCAAGACGCCGATGGCGGATTCACCGTCCCCGACGTGCTCCGCCCCTACACCGGCTTCACCCGCGTCGAGCCTCGCAAGTAGCGCGCGTCGCGTCGTCCGAGGGAAAGAAAGCCTCGAGCCGTAGTTCTTGTGCCGTGACGTCGGTCGGCGTTCCGATCGTCGAAACGACCGAAAAGAAACTGAGCGACGCGCCGCCGAACGTGAAGCAAACGTCGATGACAGGCACCGGCGGGAACGTCATGTCACCCGCGACGAGTTGGGCCGCCACTTCGGGTCGAGCGCGCAGCCGTTCGACCAGGGCCGCCGTTTCGCCGTCGAGCGCGCCGCCGACCGCCTCTCGCTGTGCGCGTTCGAGCAGCGCGGGCACGACGGCGTCCCAGTTGCGAACCGCATCCCGCACCGGACCCGGTTCGATCATCATCTGCAGGACGTTTGCTGGATCGGGAAGCGAGGCCGGCGCCACCAGTGTGCCGAAGAGCCACTGCGCCCCGCCGTTGACGCGCACCACGTTCCACTGCCGGTCCATCACCACCGCGGGAAACGGCTCGTGCTGGTCGAGCATCGACGCCAGCGCCGCCTCGACACGCGCGAGCTGGGGCGCGCTCAACGTCTCGCGCCCATAGAGCGGCGCATAGCCCGCCGCGAGGAGCAGCCCGTTGCGCTCGCGGAGCGGGACCTCGAGCGCGCGCGCGAGCCGGACCACCATCTGGCGACTCGGTTGGGAGCGCCCGGTCTCGACGAAGCTGACGTAGCGCGGCGTCGTCATCGCCGCCGATGCCAAGTCGAGCTGGCTCTTGCCGCGCACGCCCCGCCAGTACCGCAGCACCTCGCCGAACGCGCCCTCGGTTTCTGTCGCCGTCGCCATGACCGCACGATAGGAGTCTTGGCCGCGCGGAGCCCTTCCCTCGCTGGGAATCGTCGGGCCGCGGATGCTGGATGTGTCCCGACTGCGAAAGGACCCATTGTGCAGCTGAAGATCCATACCTCCGATACCGCACCCGAACGGTCGGTGCCGATCCTCGACGGCATCGCCACCGACGTGGGGTTCGTGCCGAATCTCGCGGCGGCGATCGCGGAGTCGCCGACGCTGCTTGCCGCGTTCGACGGCATGCGCCGCGCCGTCGGCGCGTGCGACATCGAAGCCGTGCACCGCGAGGTTGCGGGACTGGCGGTTGGCGTCGAGGTCGACAACGAGTACGGCGTGGCGTTCCACTCCACGGTGCTCGGCATGCTCGGTGTAGCCGACGACGAGATCGAGCGGATGCGCGCGAGCGAGCCGCCGACGGATGCGCGCGCGGCCGCGGTCTACGCGTTCGCGCAGGCACTCGTGCGTGAGCGCGGCAAGCTCGACGTCGATCAGATGACGGTCGCGGGCTTCTCTTCGGCCGAGGTGTTGGACGTGGTCGCGGAGTGCTTGTTCGCTTCGCTCGTCGGCGTCGTCGACAACCTCGTGAACCGCGTCGAGCTCGATGCCTTCCTGCAACCCCGAGCCTGGACCCGCTGACGTGAAGGAGATGCGTCGCTAAGCCGTAATACGTACGGCTGAGCGACGCATGGCGAGCCTTGGCGGTGGGCCGGCGACCGAGGTCGAAGCGGTCGGGATCGTCGAACTGCTCGGGATCGCGGTTGGCCGCGACGATCCCGAAGATCAGCGGCGTGTCGGCCGGGATCGGGATGTCGTTCCACACGACTTCCTCGGGGTTGTGGCGGGGTAGCAGCGCGACCGGTGCGTTCCAGCGCACACCTTCTTCGGCGGCCCAACGCGCTTCTTCGTCGGGATCGGCGACGAGTCGCTCGAGCTGATCGGGATTCGTGAGCAGTCCGTAGAGCGTGTTCCCGAGCCCCAGGTACGTGGTGTCGGCACCGGCCGGGAACAACAGCTTGAGAAAGCTCATGATCTCCTCGTCGGTGAGGCGGTCGCCCTCGACCTCCTCGGTGGCGAGCTTGGAGATCAGGTCGTCGGCAGGCTCGGTGCGACGCTCCTGGAGGATCGGGTCGACGAACGCGGTGAACTCCTGCGAGCACCGCACCGCGTTCTCGTAGTTCCCCTGGATGTCGAGCATTCCGAGAGCCCAGCGGGTGACGTCTTCTTCCGAGGCCTGGGGCAGCCCGAGCATGCGCAGGATGATCTTGAACGGGTAACGCGTCGTGAACTCTTCGACGAGGTCGGCTTCTCCGTTGCCTTCGAACCGGTCGACCAGCTCGTTCGCGACGGGCTCGAGCACCGGGGTGACGAGGTCCTGCACGAGGCGCTGCCGAAAAGTCGGCGACGCGAGCGCGCGGTTACGGCGGTGCTCCTGGCCGTACATGCACTGGATGTTGTGACCCATCACGTCGGTCACCACGTTGGAGTAGAACGCGCGCGACGGGAACGTCTCCTCGTCCTTGAATGCGGCGTTCACCAGCTCGTAGCTCGTGAACATCACTCCGGGAACGCCGAAGATGTTGACCCACGCGGCGGGCTTGCGCTCGCGGAGCGCGGCGAG
>JBEVDP010000240.1:0-4727 GCA_040513235.1 Acidimicrobiia bacterium
GGCGGGCCCCGTGGGGGCGGCCGCCGGCGCGCCCGCAGGACTGCTGGCACTGGCCGAAGTCGACCAAGGCGTCCCACGGCGCGACGCGGTGGCCGCCCACCTTCACGAGAAGAACGGTGATCTCGAGCTCGCTGCCAGCCTCTATGCCCTCGCCGCTCGCAACGCACCCAACCTCGCCGAGCGCGACCATCAGACGCGCCAAGCCGCGCGACTCAATCAGCACCTGCAACACCAGAGAAGGATCAATGGTTGCTGAGCAGCGAGAGAGCCCACTCGGGGAGCGGGCGCTCAACGCCCGCGAACGGGTCGGGGCGGCCGGTGCGGATCGCTCGGGCGCGCGCGCCTTCGCCGATGATCGTGAGCTTGTACGCGGCCAACGCGATGTAGAAGTCGAGATGCTCGCAGCTGCGGCCACTCACGTGCTCGTAGCGCGTCACGAGGTCGCCGGCAGTCGGGAAGCCCGGGAGGTCCGCGATCGCTTGGCTCGGATGTACGAGCGGCCGGTCCTTGGTGCTCCAGTAGAGCAGCGTGTACGCGAGGTCTGAGCGTGGGTCGCCGAGCGTCGCCATCTCCCAGTCGAGTACCGCGAGCACGACCGCGGCATCGGTGCGGTCGAGCATGACGTTGCCGAGGCGGTAGTCGCCGTGGACGAGCGTCGTCTCCAATTGCTGCGGCATGCGCTGACGTAGCAGGCGACCCAGGTCGTCGATGACAGGCGTGTCCGCGACTTTGGATCGCTCCCACTGGTCGGACCAGCGGGCGACCTGCCGTGCGAGATAGCCCTCTCGCTTGGCGAAGTCGCCGAGTCCGACGGCGTCGACGTCGAGCGCATGGATAGCGACGAGGATCTCGACGAATCGCTCGGAGAGCCGCGCGTTCGTCTCGGCGGTCGTGCCCGCAAGGACGGTCGCGTCGTGGGGCACGATGCCGTCGAGGTACTGCATCACGTAGAACGGCGCGCCGATCACGCCCTCGTCGGCGCAGTGCGCGAGCGCATGGGGCACCGGAACCGCCGTGCCGTGCACCGCGCGGTACACGGTGTACTCGCGACCCATGTCGTGCGCGGTTGGCAGGAAGTGCCCGATCGGCGGACGGCGCACGACGACGTGCCGGTCGCCGACGCGGACGCCGAGGGTCAGGTTCGACGCGCCGCCGGAGATGACGTCGATCACGAGCGGCGCGGCCGCGTCGGTGCCGACGTTGGCCGCCAGCCACACCTGGAGCCGCTCGGACTCCTCGGGCGCGAGCGTCACTTGCCCTGGTAGTGGGGTTCGCGCTTCTCGAGGAACGCGGCCACGCCCTCGCGGTGGTCTTCGGTGCCGAACAGCTCGGCCAGGCTGACGGTTACCCACCGGCCGAGGTCGTTCCAGTCGGGGTCGAGCGCCTCCCGCAGCCCTTGCTTCATGCGCTGCACCGCCAGCGGTGGGTTCGTCGCGATCTCGGTCGCGAGCGCGAGTGCGGCGGGCAGCAACTCCTCATGCGACACGACGCGCGACACGAGGCCGATGTCCCGAGCCGTGTCGGCATCGATGATCCGGCCCGTGAACAACAGTTCGGCCGCGTACGCGCGTCCGACGACCTGCGCCAGCCGCCCCAGGCCCGCCACGTCGCAGTTCAGCCCGCGCTTCACGAACAGCTCGCCGAACTTCGCGCGCTCGGACGCGAGGCGGATGTCGGCCATGAGCGCGAGTTCCATGCCCCACCCAACCGCGGCGCCGTTCACCGCCGCGATCACCGGCACGTCGGTGTGCAACAGCGCGTCGGCCGCGGGCGTGAGCCGCGGCTCGGCCCGGAGGCCGCTGGACACCCGTTCGCCTGCACCCGCCATGATCTGCTTGACATCGTCGCCGGAGCAGAACGCGGGGTCTGCACCCGTGATGACGAGGCAGCGCGCTGACGTCGTGCGAACCGTCGCTTCGAGTTCGCCATACAACGTGTAGGTGAGCGCGTTGCGCGCTTCCGGTCGGTTGAGCGTGACGACGCCGACGTAGTCGTGCTCTTCGTATGTCAGCTCGGTCGGCATCAGGCTTCCTTCGCGAGCGACTCGCGTAGCTCCCGCTTGAGCACCTTTCCCGCGGCGTTGCGAGGTAACTCGGTCTCGGTGAACTGCACGATCGTCGGCACCTTGAACGCGGCGAGACGCTCGCGGACGTGCTCTTGCAGGGTGGCAACATCGAGCGTGGATCCGTCGCGCCGGCGTACGACCGCGGCGACCTGCTCGCCGTAGCGCTCGTCCGGAACACCGACGATCGCGGCTTCGATCACGTCGGGGTGCTCGTACAGCGCAGCTTCCACCTCGGCCGCGTAGATGTTCTCGCCGCCGCGGATCACCATGTCTTTAATGCGGTCGGCGACGTAGAGGAAGCCCTCCTCGTCGAGCGAGCCCGCGTCGCCGGTGTGGAACCAACCGTCGGTGATCGCGGCCGCCGTCGCGTCGGGATTCTCGAAGTACCCGCGGATCACCGTCGGGCCTCGCAACCAGATCTCTCCGACTTCGCCCGTTGGAACTGCTTCTCCGTCGGGCGCGGCGATGCGCACTTCCATCACCGGCGAGATCGGACGCCCGACACTCGTCGGCCGATCGAGGTAGTCGCGGCCGCTGTTGCCGATCGCTGCGCCCGAGGTCTCAGTGAGTCCGTACCCGTTGGCCGGAGCGGCCCGTCCGCTGAGCTGTGCGTCGATCTGTTTGACGAGCTTCGGCGGCACGAGCGTTGCGCCCGAGGCGACACCTGCAATCGACGGGAGCTCGCGGCCCTGCCGCGCGGCTTCGTCGAGCACCTGGAACATGGTCGTCGGCACTCCCGCGACCGACGTGACGCCCTCGCGCTCGATCAGGTCGACGGCCTGCACCGCGTCCCACTTGTACGTGAGGACGATCTTGCCGCCGCCGACGGTGTACGGAAGGAGGAACGAGTGCAGCCCGCCGACGTGGAACAGCGGGAACGTCAGGAGGGTGATGAGGGCCGGCGGTGCGGCGCCCGGCGACGGCGCCGGTGCGGCCGCCGCGGCCGCCATCGCGGCGTAGGTCGCGTTCATGATGTGCCCGCCGATGTTGCGGTTGGTGCCCACCGCGCCCTTCGGCCGCCCGGTCGTGCCCGACGTGTACATGATCGTCGCGTCGTCGTCGGGCCCGACCTCGACGTCGGGGAGCGTCGCTCCTGGAATCGGCGTGGCGAAGTCGGCGAATGCGAGCTCACCTTCGTGCGCGTCCGTGCGGACCGCGATCACGGTCTGCACGCTGGTCTCGCCGAGCCGGGGCCGGATCCGATCCAGACGCTCGTCGTCGGCGAAGAGCACCACCGCGCCCGAGTGCGCGAGGCCGTACTCCAGCTCGGGGCCGGTCCACCAGGCGTTGAGCGGCACGATCACTGCACCGATGGAGGACGCGGCCCAGAACGCGAACGCCCACTCCGGATAGTTGCGCATCGCGATTGCGACACGGTCGCCCTTACACACGCCGAGGTCGTCGACCAATCGGCACGCGATCGCTGTCGCGATCGCGTGTGCCTCCGTGTAGGAGTACTTCTCGTCGTCGAACACGAGGTAGGGCGCGTCACCGTGGATCGCGCTCAGCTGCCAGATCGCGCGCAACGACGGCGGCGCGTTCTTGAACACGCGCAGGCGGACGCCGTCGACGTCTTCCTCCACGACCTCGAACATCGAGCCGGCCTCGGTGGAAAGCCCGGTTGAGCCCGGCGTGGGCGCACTGGCCATCAGACCTCGATCCCGAAGAGAGTGCGCGCGTTTTCGCCGAGGAACGGCGCGCGGTGCTCGGCGGGCACGGCCGCGGCGAGTTCGTCGAGGTCGCCGATGTATTCGGGTGTGTGGTCGGCGTGCGGGAAGTCCGATGCCCACATGAAGCGGTCTCCGAATCGTTCGATCAGTGCGGGGATCGTGCGTTCGTCGGGATCGCACGAGATCCAGCAGCGGTCGCGGAAGTAGTCGCTCGGCTTGCGTTCCAGTGGTACCCGCCGGCCGATGAACGTGTGGCCGTATATCGCGTCCATACGGTCGAGCCAGTAGCCGATCCATCCGCCCCCCGACTCGAGCACGACCACCTTGAGACGGGGGAACTTGTCGAAGATTCCGTAGTCGAAGAGTGTCGTGAACTGCTGGCGCACGCCGTCGGATGCCGTGACCGACGCCGTGAGCCGTAACTGCCTCACGTTCTCCCACGCGCCCATGCGCGCGCCCTTCGTCCACTGCGGCTCGAACGTCGGATGGATCGCGAACGGCACGCCGAGATCCTGCGCGGCCGCGAACACGGGATCGTTCGACGGGTGCCCGAGCGGGCGGGCGTCGTGGGTGAACGGCGCGACGTACGCGCCCTTCGCGCCCTCGCCGACGGCACGCTCGAGTTCGCGCGCCGCGGCTTCGGGGTCGCTCAACGACAGATGCGCAGTCGGGATCAGTCGTGGGTCGCCGGCACAGAACTCACAGATCCAGCGGTTGTACGCGCGCGTGTAGGCCTGTGACAGATCGGCATCTTCGAGTTCCGCCTCCCAGAGCAGACCGACGGTCGTGTAGAGGACGACCGCGTCGATTCCTTCCGCGTCGAGCACCTGGTCCCGTTCGCCGGGATCCATGCTTCCGAACGGCGCTTCGTCGAGATACGTGCGCTCGGGGTCGAGCTGTATCGCGCGCAGGTCGGGGTCGCCCATCGCGCCGAGGGTCGACGGGAACCCGCGGCGGCTCATGATCGACGGCTGCCCGCCGATCTCGAGCGC
>JBEVDP010000241.1:0-6587 GCA_040513235.1 Acidimicrobiia bacterium
ACATCGGCTTCCCGGCCGATCGCATCCAGCGCCTCGGCGAAGCCAACTTCTGGCGCATGGCCGACACCGGCCCGTGCGGCCCGTCGTCGGAGATCTTCTGGGATCTCGGCCCCGAGCACGGCGAAGAAGGCGGCCCCCGTACCGACAGCCCTCGCTACATCGAGATCTGGAACCTCGTGTTCATGCAGTTCGACCAGCGGGCCGACGGCACACGAGTCCCCTTGCCCACGCCCAGCATCGACACCGGCGCCGGCCTCGAACGCAACCTGATGATCACCCAGGACGCGGAGACGATCTGGGACATCGACGTGTTCCGCCCACTCATCGCCGCGGCCGAGCACGCGACGGGCGTCACCTACGGAGGCTTCCCCGGCGGCTCGCGCGATGTCTCGCTGCGAATCATGGCCGAACACGCGCGCACGATGACGTTCATGGCGAGCGACGGAGTGCGCCCGTCGAACCAGGAGCGCGGTTACGTGATCCGCCGCATCATTCGGCGCGCGGTTCTGCACGCGTATCTCCTCGGTGCCCGCGATCTCGTCACGCCCGCGCTCGTCGACGCGACTGTGGCCGTGATGGGCAATGCGTACCCCGACATCGTCACCAACCACGACGTGATCAAGACGATCATCGAGCGCGAGGAGGAGGCGTTCCGTACCACGTTGCGACGCGGCGTCGACTTCCTCGACGAGATCGTCGCCAAAGGCGATGTCAGCGGAGAGGACGCATTCTTCCTCCACGACACACTCGGCTTCCCGCTCGAACTGACGGTCGAGATCGTGGCTGAGCGCGGCCGCGCGGTCGACAGCGACGGCTTCGCGATCCTGATGGCGGCGCAACGCGAACGCGCACGCGCCGCGCTCGCGACCGCGTCGGATGCGGGCACCGCGCTCGACGTGTCGGGAGTACAAACAACCGAGGTCACCGGCCGCGACGAATACACCTCGGAAGCAACCGTCGTCGCGCTGGCGCGTGACGGTGACCGGATCGAGATCGTGCTCGACCGCACGCCGTTCTACGCCGAGTCCGGCGGCCAGATCGGCGACACTGGCACGATCACTTCCGCGGCGGGCGAACTCGAGGTAACCGATACGCGCTACGGGCGACCCGGCGTGATCGTGCACGACGCGATCCTGCGGCAAGGGACCATCGCCGAAGGCGACGCCGTCACGGCCGCGATCGACGGCGTCCGCCGCGACCGCATCCGCCGCAATCACAACGCGACCCATGTGTTGCACTGGGCGCTGCGCAAGGTGCTCGGGCCGCACGTACAACAGGCGGGGTCGCTCGTCGCGCCCGATCGGTTGCGCTTCGACTTCAGCCATCACGAGGCGGTCACTCCCGAGCAGCTGCGAGAGATCGAGCGGCTCGCGAACGCGCAGATCATCGCCGACCTGCCTGTGCGCCACTACGAAACGACCAAGGCCGAAGCGGAGAAAGCGGGCGCGATCGCGTTCTTCGGCGAGAAGTACGGGGAGCGCGTCCGTGTCCTCGAAGCGGGCCCGTCGGTCGAGCTGTGTGGCGGCACGCACGTCGACGCGCTGGGGTTCATCGGCCCGGTCAAGATCGTGAGCGAAGGCTCGATCGGCTCCAACCTACGCCGGATCGAAGCGATGACCGGCGACGGCGCGTTCGAATACATCGAGGAGGAGGAGAACATCCTCCGCCAGACGGGCGAACTCCTGCGCGCCGCGCCGAAGGAAGTTCCGGAGAAGGTCGAGCGCCTCGTCGAGCAGGTGAAAGCGTTGCAGGACGAGCTCACCCGGCTGAAGGCGAAGGAAGCGACGGCCGCGGCCGGGAACCTCGCGGGTCAAGCCGAGGGAGGCGTGCTCATCGCGCGCCACGACGGTTTGGGCACCGGCGCGCTCCGTCAACTCGCGATCGAGACCGTGCGTGCACTCGGCAGCGGCGTCGTCGCGCTCGTGGGTGCGGCCGACGGCAAGGCTGCGATTGCGGTCGCGGTCAGCAAAGACGTCGTCGCGCGCGGGGCGTCGGCCGACGCGATCGCGCAACCCGCGGCCCGCGCGCTCGGCGGCGGCGTCGGCAAAGGCGCCGAGATCGTCGCCGGTGGCGGCGCGAACGTCGACGGCGTCGACGATGCGCTCGCGCTCGTGCGCGAGCAAGCCGCCGCGTGGAGAGCGTGAAAGTAGGAAGAGCGCTCGGTGTCGACCTCGGCGAACGCCGCATAGGACTCGCGCTCTCGGATCCGAGCCGGACGGTCGCGTCCCCGCACGACGTACTGACTCGTCGCGCTTCGCACGCCGACGATCACACGGCGATCGCCGGCCTCGCCCGCGGCGCGGGGGTCACGACGATCGTCGTCGGACTCCCGCTCTCGCTGTCGGGACGCGACGGGCCCGCGGCCAAGGCGGCCCGCGCCGAAGCGGACGAACTGCGCGCCGCCGTCGGACTCGGGATCGATGTGGTGCTCCACGACGAACGCCTCACGACGGTCACCGCGGAAGCGGCCCTCCGGGAGGCACAAATGCGCTGGTCCGACCGGCAAAAAGTAGTCGACATGGTCGCTGCTGCCGTCATGTTGCAGTCGTGGCTCGATACCGTGCAGTCGTGAGCATCGACCTGGAGGACCAGCGCGAAGTAGACGACGACGAGCCCCGACGCGACCGCCGGGCGCGTCGCCGGGTGTGGGCGGTCGTGCTCATCCTCGTCGTCGTTCCTCTCGCCGCGCTTTCCGCGGTGCTGCTCTGGTTCTGGTGGCAACTCGATCCGCCCGGAAGCCCGGGCGAGACGGTCGAGATTCGCGTCGATGACGGCTGGAGTGTCTCGCGCATCGGCGACGAACTCGTCGACCGTGACGTCATCGGCTCGTCGCTCGTGTTCAACGCGTACACGCGTTTGAGCGGCAAGACCGACTTCCAGGCCGGCACCTACGACCTGCAACGCGACATGGGTGTGCGCGACGCGGTGTCGACACTCGAGTCCGGTCCACGAATCGACTACGTCGAGCTCACGGTGCCGCCCGGGCTGTGGCTGCGCGAGATCGCGGATCGGGTCGACGAGTTGCCCGACCAGAGCGGGCAGGTGTTCCTCGAGAACACCCAGAACGGCTCCGCGCGTTCGAAGTACCAGCCGGCCGGCCAGACGTCGCTCGAAGGCCTGCTCTGGCCCGACACCTACCGCGTCTCCGACACCGAGGACGAGATCGACGTCGTCGCGAACATGGTCGCCCAGTTCGACCAGCACGCGGACGCGCTCGGCCTCGAGACGGCCACGACTGAGGGTCGCACCCCGTACGAGATCCTCACGATCGCGTCGCTCATTGAGGCCGAGGCCAAGGTCGACGAGGACCGGCCACTCATCGCGTCGGTGATCTACAACCGGCTGCGCGACGGCATGCCGCTCCAGATCGACGCATCCGTCCTGTACGCGAGCGGCGACCCCGAGAAGCAGACGATCACCGTCGAAGACCTCGCGTTCGACTCTCCGTACAACACCTACGTCCACGGCGGGCTGCCGCCGACGCCGATCGGCAGCGTCACCGAAGCGTCGTTGCTGGCGGCGATGGCGCCCGCGCAGACGGAATTCCGGTACTACGTCGTTGGCGACGCCGAAGGTCGCCACGTGTTCGCGGAAACCGGTGAGGAGCACCAGCGCAACGTCGACGCGGCACGCGCGGCCGGACTGCTGTGATCTCGGGCAGCACGCGGCTCGCGGCGATCATCGGCGATCCCGTCCGGCACTCGTTGTCGCCCTTCCTCCACAACACCGCGTACGCGGAGCTCGGTCTCGACTGGATCTACGTTGCGTTCGCGGTGCCTGCGAGTCAGACCGCGGCCGCGCTCGATGCGGTGCGCGCGCTCGATCTCGTCGGTCTCTCGGTGACGATGCCGCACAAGACCGCCGCCGCGGACGGCTGCGACGAGTTGAGTGCCGACGCGGCCGCGCTGCACAGCGTCAACACGGTCACACGGTTGCCCGACGGCCATCTGCACGGTGACTCCACCGACGGCGAAGGCTTCGTCCGTTCCGTACAGGAAGCCGGCCACCAGCTGCACGGCGCGACTGCTCTCGTGCTCGGCGCGGGCGGTTCGGCACGCGTCGTGGCCCGGGCCCTGGCCCGACACGGCGCCGCGGTCACGATTGCGGCTCGCCGGCCCGAAGCCGCGGCCGACGCGGCCGCACGTGCCGGCGGCACCACGACCGCGTGGACCGACCGCGATGCCTGTGCTCGCGAGGCCGCGATCGTCGTCAATGCCACGCCGCTCGGTATGGACGGCCAAGGCGTTGGCGCCCTCCCCCTCGACGGCGCCAGTCTGCACCCGGGGCAGGTCGTCGCCGACCTCGTGTACCACCCGCTCGAAACCCCACTCCTGACGGCCGCCCGCTCGGCCGGCGCCGAGACGGTCGACGGCCTCGGGATGCTCGTGCACCAGGCCGCCCTGCAAGTCGAGCGGTGGTCGGGAATGGCCGCGCCGGTCGGCGCGATGCGCGCCGCCGTGCAGTCCGTGCTCGCAGCCCGCTAGCTCCGGCTCATCAAGATCATCCAGTTCATCCAGTAGGGATCACTCGAGGGCCGCGAGGCCGTGATCGAGGAGCCGCGCGCCGAGCCGGCGCAGCATGTCTTGCTGCGTGTCGAGCTCCTCCGGATACTGAATCGATTGCTCGCACCGCGCGCCATACGCGACACCGGCGACGATCTCCACCGCGACCTGGGTTCGCTCGTCGGTCGTGAACGGCGCGCCCCGCGCGTCCTCGTAGTCGGTGACGAACGCGGCCATGTCGGCGTCCGACGGGAAATGCTCACCGTTCGGGCGTTGCCAGTCGACCGGATACGTGCGGGCGGCGGTGGCGACGGCGCGCATCTCGGGTTCGACGCACACGCTGTCCCAGTCGAAAATCGCGACCACGCGCCCATCGGCAACCTCGACGTTCTCGATGCGCCAGTCGCCGTGCACGAGGGCCGGTGCCCCGACGACACGACGGGCGGCATGCGCGCGCCGGGCGAGGTCGTCGATCCACTCGGCGCCTGCCGTGGTTGCTGCGAAGTCGAAGCGGCGTGAGTGCGGTTCGGGATACAGGCGCGTGGGATCGTCGAGCGCCATCGGGTGGGCGAAGTCGGTCCGGCGGTCGAAGCCGAGCGCGTGTCCAGTTGCAACGAAGTCGGCGAGTCCGCGCGCGATCGCGCGCCGGACCGCGGGATCGTGGCCGTCGGCGCGCGGCATCGGGGGGAGCATCGTCTCCGCGCCGACATGCGCAGGGCCGTACGGCACCGGCGCGACGAGCGGCCGCGGACCTGGGATCCCGTGCTCGACGAGCGCGCCCTGCACATGGAACATCGTCGCGAGATACGAAAACGGCAGCGCCGGGCGATGGACCTTGACCACGACGTCGCGCCCGTTTGTGAGCGCGACCCCGTGCACACTCCCGCTGCTCGAATCGAAGAAGTGATATCGCGCGATGCCGGCTCCGAGATGCTCGACACACCACGCATCGACCGCCGCCGCGAGCGCGTCGGGATCGGCAGTCCCGAACACCGCGCGTTCCAACGGCAGATCATCCCCGCCCCACTCGGCGAGTCGGGCTGCGATCACCGCGCCGAGCATCGGTCAGGGAACCGTCACCGGCGCGGCGTCGGGCTGCGGCTCGGCCGGCGCGAGCTGGAACGCCGACGCAATGACGATGCCCATGCCGCCGCCGAAGGCGAGCGCGACGAGCGCGCGGTCGAGCGTGGGTGAGAGATTCGACGGCAGTTGTGAACGGAACCACACGGTCGCGTCGCTCAATCCGCCGGCGATGAACAGGAACACGCCCGCGAACAGCGCGTATGGTGCGCTGGCGTGAGGCGGATGGCGCACCACGCGGTACGCCGCCAACGCGCCGAACGCGATCGCGCCCACGCTGATCAGCTGCGCGTTGGCGCGGGCCCAGAACGTGTCGGCGAGGACCGACCAACTCCCGACGACGTGAAGCAGTTCAGCCGCGACGAGGAGTTCGAGGGTGATCGCGACGGTAAGGCGCCACGCCCGGCGGGCGGCGAGGACGACGAGCGCGGCAAGGCCCACACTGACCAGGACCCACGGCCACCACGGCGCGGGCTCGACCCACGCGAGCTCACCCTGCACGAGGAGCGGCGCGCCCGCGGCTTCCATGGGCACGGTCCAGTTCGACGTTTCGAATGCGCCGTCGGTCATTGCGTGCGCGCGGTGGTCGTGCCAAGCCGCGTGCGTGCCGTCGTCGATGCGCTGCCACTCGGGCGCGGCTTCGGGGTCGTACCGATCCGGGTACTCGGCGGGTGGGTCGAGCGTGCGATTGAGGAACACCGCGGGCGAGCGCGCATTCTCGAAGATGCCTTCGGGCCCGATCCGGAGATACGGCTCGCCTTCGTAGCCGAACACGACCACGTCAGTATCGGAGGTGTTCGAGAGCTCCAGCCGGGTGCCCGCGTCGACGACGTTCACGTCGACACCGGCGAGTGCGGGTTCGACGGCAACCACACGCACCCGCACGTTCGTCGGTTCGCGGCCGCCGATGCCGTGTGCGCTCGCGGGCTCGGCGCCTGCGAGGACGACGGCTGGAGCCGCGACCATCAAGGCCGTCGCGAGCAGCGAGCGGGTGCGAAGCATGAC
>JBEVDP010000242.1:0-3828 GCA_040513235.1 Acidimicrobiia bacterium
GCGCGCCGAACGGCTCGTCGAGGAGGAGGAGCCGAGGCTCGACCGCGAACGCCCGCGCCACCGCGGTGCGCTGCTGCATGCCGCCCGACACCTCGTGCGGGCGCTTGGCCCGGTGCTCCCACAGGCCGACCCGAGTGAGGTACTTCTCGGCCAGGGCGTCGGCCGCGGCGCCGCGTTCGCCGCGCGCTTCCCGCACCGCCACGCGCACGTTGTCGAACAGGCTCAACCGGGGCAGCAGGGAGTAGTTCTGGAACACGATGGCGCGATCGGGTCCCGGTCCGGTGACGGGCATGCCGTCGAGCGTGACCGCACCGCCCGTAGGTCGGTCCAACCCCGCGATCACGTTGAGGAGGGTGGACTTCCCACAACCGGAGTGGCCGATCAGCGACACGAACTGGCCGGTCGGCACTTCGATGTCGACGCCGCGCAAGACGTGTTGGGGCGCACCCCGCTTGCGCGCGGGAAACCACTTGTCGACGGAGTCGATGTGCAGCGTCATTCGGTGCCTCCTGCGGCGTAACGCTTGCCGGCAAAGACGAAGATGTTGTCGAGCACGACCCCGACGACGCCGATGATGATGATCGCGGCCATGACCGCGGCCAGGTTGCCGCCGTTGTAGGAGTTCCAGACGAAGTACCCGATGCCCGAGCTACCCGAGAGCATCTCAGCGGCGACGATCACCATCCACGCGATCCCCATCGAGACTCTGAGACCGGTGATGATCGACGGCATCGTGTGTGGGACGACGACCTGACGCAGGTAGGGCAGCCGACTGAAGTGGAACACGCGTGCGACGTTGCGGTGATCGGCCGGGACCGACGACGCACCGACCGCGGTGTTCAGCACGATCGGCCACAACGCGGTGATGAAGACGACGAAGGTGGCTGCCTTCGGCGAGTCCTTGAACGCGACCAGCCCGATCGGGAACCACGCCAGCGGCGACACCGGCTTGAGCAGCTGCACGATCGGGTTGATCGCCTGCCAGATCCGGCGATTCCCTCCGGCCGCGAGCCCGAGCGGGATACCGACCAACGCCGCGAGCCCGAAGCCCTTCATGGTGAGCTCGAGCGAGTCGCCGAGTTGCCGAAGAATTCCCTCGCCGTTGGGACCCGAGCTGGCGAACCCGTCGGACAACAACGATCGCAGCTCGTCAAACGCGTCGAGCGGCCCCGGCAGGTCGGAGTTGCGCCAGGAGACGAAGGCCCAGAACCCCACGAACACCGACAGCCCCAGCAACCCGAAGAGCACGGCCACGAGCCGGTCGCGCCACGGGCTCGTCGTCGGTGCACCGGGCGAAGTCGGCGTGTCCGGGAACTCCGGTGCGACGGGCGGCGCAACCGCGGGCGGGATGTCCGTGATGCTCATGCTCGTTTCACCTCCAGTTGCGGTTTGGCCGGATCGAAGGTCGCGTCGTCGAGCTTCACGGTGAACGGCGCCATGTCGTCGTTCGGGACTGCGATCTTCTCTGCCTTGGCGACCTTCGCGTACACGTCGCGCAGCAGGATCGCGTCGGCGAGCTTCTTGTAGTCGGGCGTCGTCGAGAGCAGGCCCAGACGTTGGTACTGGGCGAGGAACCAGATCGCGTGCGCCGAGCGCGGCGCGTTGACCTCACCATCGCGGAAGAACACCATGTAGTCGTCCTTGAACGACTTGGAACCGAGACCGCCACCGAGTTGGTAGTTGCCGGCCAAGCGCCCTTCGATCGAGCTCGCGGTCGCGTTCACGTATTCGGGCACGCCGAGCACCGACGCCGCCTTGATGCGGTTGGTGCGCACGTCGAGCCACTTGCTCGCCTCGAGTACCGCTGCCATCACGTCTTCCAGCTCGTCTTGCTTCGTCGTGGCGAACTGCTCGGTCACCACGAGGGCCTTTTCGGGGTGGTTGGTCCAGATGTCCTGCGACGCGATGGCGGTGAAGCCGATGTTCTGGTCGACCGCCACCGCGTTCCACGGTTCGCCGACGCAGTAGCCGTCCATGGTCCCGACGCCCATGTTCGCCACCATCTGTGGTGGCGGGATCGTGATGATGTTCACCGCCGACTTGTCGACGCCGGCCGCGCGCAGCCAGTACCGCAACCAGATGTCGTGGGTGCCGCCAGGAAACGTCATCGCCATCGTCGGAGTCTTCGCTTCCAGCACCTTCCGCGCCTTGGCCAGGCTGCCGTAGCCCGCGGCCGCGTAGTCCTTCTTGAGCGTGATGGCCTGCCCGTTGTTGTTGAGCACCATCGCGACCTTCAGCGACGTGTTGCCGGCCGTCCCACCGATCCCCGTCGCGACCGAGAACGGCATGCCGAAGAGGCAGTGCGCGCCGTCGATCTGGTTGGTGAGCAGCGCGTCACGCGTGGCAGCCCAGTTCGCCTGCTTCTGCAGCGTGACGTCGAGGCCGCGATCCTCGAAGTACCCGAGCTCCTTGGCCATCACCAACGACGCACAGTCGGTCAGCGCGATGAAGCCGAGCGTGACTGGGCGCAACGATCCGCTCTTCGCCCTGGAGGCGGACGCGAACGCTCGCGCGTCGTCGAAGGTGGACGTGAGGCTCGCCACTGCCGGCGTGAGCGCGGCACCGCCCGCCAGCTTGATGAAGGTTCGTCGGTCCATGGCTGGAGACGGTACGGAGGGGACTTGCCGCCGCCATTTCCCAGCGGTCACCGCCCAGTGACGACCCTCGAACGTCTCGGCGCCTTCGCTGTGCGGTGACGTTCACACACCCGAAACTCGCGTCTCAGACCGCTTCACCCACCAGGCTGCCGAACCCGTCACGGCCGCGACGTGAACGACTGACGCGCCTCGGTCACCGGACGGTGACCTTCGCACCCGCGCCGGTCGGACCCGTGCACGCGAGCTCGAAGGTGAGCGTTCCCGCTCCCTCACAGGTCACGGTCTGCGAATTGCTCGTCACGTCGTAGCCGCCGATCGACGCCGCGGCGACGGAGGACAAGTGCTCGACGACGACGCGTGCGCGCTTGGCGAAGCCGGGATCCGTCCCACACGCGACGGTCGTCGGGTCGCCGACCGGCGTTCCGCCGATGGCGTCGTACATCGTGACGACCGCGACCGCACTCGTCGTGGCGCGGTCACAGGTGATCGTGATCGTGGTGCGGTTCGGGGCCGCGGCGCCCGCGGCCGAGACGAACGATGCCGCGCCGAGTGCGGTCACTGCCGTCGCCAATGCCAGAGCTCGTCGGAACATGATGCTGCTCTCCATCCTCTGCCCGCGGTCTGCTCAACGGATGAGCGCCCCCGCCAGCGTGGGGACCTTCACCGACTTCTGCGGATCCGGGGCCATGGTGAGCGAACCGCCGCCGCTCACCTGCACCTGGAACGACACGAACTGCGCGTTCTGCTGCCCCCACGTCCCACCGCCCGAGAGCGTGAACGGTGCCGCCTCGGGCGTGAAGAACACGCCGCTGAGCTGCACCCCCGTCCCGCCGGCCATGGAGAACTTGCTGGTGTTGTTGCTCGTGGCCGGCATGTCGCACCAGAGCGCGAGGTAGCCGAAGGGACCCTCGGTCGGCGCGTTCCAGATCGGCGGCGACGAGTTCACCTTCACGTAGCCAGTCGCGGCGTACACGAACGCGCGGTTGACGTTCAGTTGGCCGCCGGTGATGTTGATGTCGCCGTCGCGGAGGTACACGAACCCAGCGCCTGCGCTCGCCACACCGGTGCACGGCGTGGTCACCGCGGGCGGAACGCACGCCGCAGGGAGCTGCGTCGTGGTGTTGTTGGTGTTGAAGCTCAGGCTCCCGCCGGTCATGGTGAAGCCGGAGTCGAACACCACGTTGCCGTTCTTGAACTCGACCGACGTGCCGTTGCCGATGCTGAGCCCGTT
>JBEVDP010000243.1:0-11107 GCA_040513235.1 Acidimicrobiia bacterium
CGCCGCACCGAGATTGACGGCCGTGGCCGTTTTGCCGACCCCGCCCTTCTGGTTGGCGATTGCCAAGACCCGCGGCAGCGTGATGGGTTCCGGAGCCGGCCAGAGTTCGTCCGGAACCTCGGGCACCGAGCCTGGACGCTCCGCGGCTCCGTCCGCGGGCGCTTCGTCCGCCACCTCGACATCGGGCGCCGATTCCGGCGCCTCGACCGGCGCCGCGGACGAGTCCGCAACCTCGACCTCAGGTGCTTCGGACTGAGGCTCCGAAGTCTGCCCCGCCTGGGTGATCACGTCGGCTTCGGCGGTCCCGACGTCGTTCCCTGCCATGGACTCCTCCTGCGTTGCACCCTGGGGGTCGTCCACGTCAGCGCTCCCGAGGATGCGGAACCAGCGGCGGCGCCCGCGTCGCTCCGCGTCTTCCGATGCCATTCCGAGCCTCCGAGGGATATGCGCCCAGTGCCAGGCACTTGCAGGCCCCGATCCCGTGGCATTCTGCGCCGCGCCCCGGTTGTGCGGCGGCGGGCGGACTGTACTACTCGGTCGTTCTTCTTGCATGGATCTCGAGTGTGTTCCACGTGAAACAACCTCGAATTGTCACCACGCGGGGCGCTTCGCCAGTTGCTTCGTCGAACGCGGCATGGACGTCGCGGTACCCACCTTCTTGCGGATCGCCGCATATGAGCGCCCGCCTGCGGTGACGAGCTGCGGAGGTCCGAAACCGAGTAGCTCGAGGGAGGCTGCCGGCCACCGGCCCACGTCGCCACCGGGCGGCTCGCTGACCACCAAAAAGCCCCCGATTGCCGCGAATCCGGCCCCGACTTCGGCCGTCAGCGCGGGCGGTCCGAAGCTGCGCGCCGTCACCAATTCCGCCGACTCCCGAAGCGCAGGGTCGTGGGCGACGATCTCGGCCCGGGCGGTATGGACCCGAACCCGGCTTTCGATGCCAAGGTCCGTGATGGCCTGCCGGAGGTGGTCCCCCCGCCGTGCGTTGGCATCGACGAGCTCGATCCGGGCGCGGGGCCAATCCCACGCGAGCACGAGGCCGGGCACGCCGCCCCCGGTACCGAGGTCGACAACCGCGGCGGGGAGGTGGCCCAGCACCCCGATCGCGGCCGCAGCACAGCCCCGTGCATGCTCGAGATGATCAGCGACCGGTCCCGGCCCGAGGAAACCGTGACCGCGAGCGCGTTCGAGGACCGCGAGGAGAGCGCCGTCGCCGTCCGAGCTCACGCGGGCTTGATGACCACCCGGCGCCGCGGCTCTTCGCCCACCGAGATCGTCGCGACCCCGTCGAGCTCGGCGACGGTGTCGTGCACGACCTTGCGGTCGGGCGGGTTCATGGGCTCCAACGCCTTTTCGGCACCCGACGCCAGAACGTCTTCGGCGACCTGGGTCGCGAACGCGGCCAGTGCCTCCCGACGCCGTTCGCGGTAGCCCGCGACGTCGAGGTGGAGACGGGCGCTGTGCCCACCGGCGGCATGCTGCACGACCGCCCGCACGAGTTCCTCGAGCGCATGCAGGGTCGCGCCATTCGGGCCGACCAGGACGCCGAGGCCCGTGCCGTTGATCCTGAGTTCGATGTCGTCGTCGACGATCTCCGACCCGACGGTCGCGCTCACGCCGAAGTGGCGAACCAGCTCCTCGGTGAACCGCACTGCGGCATCGGCCTGCTCGTCGATCGTCAGTGCTGCAGCACCATCCATCTCGCTGTCCTCCGCCTCCGCGCGCGGGGCGCGGCCTCCTGTGGATTCTGCCTGACGCGCGGCGCCGTTGCCGCCGCTGCCGCTCCCACGGCCCCGACCACCTCGCCGGGATCGCTTTCGAGGTTCGCCGTTGCGGCTGCCTTCAGCCGACCCTTCGGGCCGCCCCCCGGCGCCCGCACCCGCGGCTGCCGTCGCGGTTGCCGACCGTGACCGTCCGCCGCCACTCGATCTGCTCTCCGAGCCGCGCTTGTTCCGGCGCCTCCGGTCGACGGGCTTCTCCCGCGACAGCGGCTTTACCCGGGCCCGGATGCGCGCCTCGGTCCGCCCCAACCCGAACAAGCCCGACTTGGGCTCGTCGACGACTTCGTATTCCAGCTCGTCTTCGACCACACCCAGGCGGTCCAGCGCCAGCTCGACCGCTGCGGGCAGCGTACGGGCCGAGACCTCGATCCACTCCATGGTTGTCAGCGCCTGCGCTTTCGCTTCTTCTTGGCGGTGTTGCGCGACGGGTTCTGCGGTCGCGCGCCCTTCTCGTCCGCAGTACCCCGCGACGATCCGCCCGGGTTCGGATTGGTGGTCGCCGGCTTCGTCTCCGGCGGACTCTCGGACTTCTTGACGGGCTTGCCCGCTTCCTCTGGGTGCGTCTCGTAGTACTTGTTGAGCACCAGGTGCTGCTGGCCGATCCGCCAAAGGCTGCTCGTCACGAAGTACACGACCAGACCGGAGGACGCGATCCACGAGAACCACCCGAAGGCGATCGGGAAGACCCGTGTGAGCATCTGCATCTGCTTGTTGATCGGGTTGTTCTGGTTCGTGCCGATCCGGTTCTGGCGGCGCTGCGTCTGCCACATCTGGTACCAACCGCTCGCGACGACCGCGGCGACGGCGATGAAGTACGGGAGCCGCTCGATGAAGTTGGCCGTGACCGAACCCGAGTTGGCGGGGGAGACCGTGAGGTCCATCCCGAGGAAGTAGATGCCCTTCGGGGCGCACGACGAGGCCGACTGGCCCTTGCAGATGTCCTGGAAGAGGTCGTTGAACGCGCCGGTGGTCGGGATGTGGTCCTGGATGTTGTGGAGCACCCGGAACAGGGCGAACATGACCGGCATCTGCAGGAGGACTGGCAGACAGCTCGACAACGGGTTGACGTTGTTCTCTTGATAGAACTTCATCAACTCTTCGTTCTGCTTCTGGCGGTCGTCCTTGTACTGCTGCTGGATCTTCTTGATCTCGGGCTGAATGCGCTGCATCGCGATCATCGATCGCGTCTGCTTGGCGGTCAGCGGCAGAAGGATCGCCATCACCATGCACGTGAGCAGGATGATCGAGACCCCGAGGTTCGGGATGATCGAGTAGAAGAACGCGAGCAGCCACCCGATCACGCTCATGAACGGCCCGAGGACGGAATCCATCAGGAACGCGCCTCTCGCTTGGGCGGGACCGGGTCGAACCCGAACGAACCCCACGGGTGACATCGACACAGCCGCCGCGTCGCGAGCGCCGTGCCTCGGATTGCTCCGTGCTCAATCACGGCTTCCTTTGCGTACTGTGAACACGTCGGTATGTAGCGACAGGGCGACGGTCGGTGAGCTGTGGCGTGTTGATAGAGGTCCACAGCCCATATCAAGACCCGTTTCACGTCCGCTCCGACTGCAGGTCGCGCAGAATCGCGCGGAACGTCGATTGCAGCTCGCTATACGTGCACGAAGCGGCTTGCGGCGAGGCTTGCACGAGATACGCGTGGGCCGGAGCCAGGTCGGAGGCCTCCGCCTGCACGACGGCGCGCAGCCGACGGCGCACCTGGTTCCGCACGACGGCGGTGCCGACGCGCCGGCCGACCGCGTACGCGACGCGGGGCGGTCCACCGCCCTCTACGGGCGCGCAAGTCACGGTGAGAGCTCCTCGACGGCGCCGGCGGCCTGCCGCGAGCGCTCGAAACGACGCACGGTCTCGTATGCGCCAGATCAGGCGGACAGGCGGTTGCGGCCCTTCGACCGACGCCGCCCGATCACGGCTCGTCCGCCGCGCGTCCGCATGCGAAGCCGGAAGCCGTGCTTCTTCTTCCGCTTCCGGTTGTTCGGCTGGAACGTCCTCTTCACGCATGGCCTCCTCGAACGCCCGGGCCGAGGAAGGGCCTCGGGGCGGCGCCGCCCGGTCACAAGCTGGATGTGCTTGGCCCGAGCGCGACTGGTGGACATGGCAGTGTACGCGGCGCGCATGGTTTCCAGCAATCCGCGCGCCCCGCTCGTCCGGCGATCTGGGGAACGCTCCACCGGACCCCCTGAATGGGCACTTATGCGCTGTGGATGCCTCCCGACGAGGCCGTTTGTCGGGTTGTCCACAGCGCTGCTATCGTCCGCGACCCCAGCGACCCGTCGGCCCCGGGCGCCGGGTACTTCCCCACCCGCCCACCCGGGCACACAGCTGAGGAGTGGGCAACCGGCTCGTATCAACGCGGGCTTCTCCACACTTGTGGATACGCCTGTGGACAATCGGGGAAGGCAGACGTGGGCACTCCAGCAGCGGATGATCTCTGGGCAAAGGTCGCCGCGGCGGTCCGCGCCCAGCTCTCCGAGGCGACGTGGAATACCTGGTTCCAGGGGGTCCACGCCCTCGACCTCACCGAGAACACCCTCGTCCTCGGCGTTCCGAGCTCGGTGATGGTCGAACGAGTGCGCACGAGCTATCTCGGCCTGCTGGCGGACGCGGCTCAAGCCCTGACCGGGGTCCCCCTGGCGGTCGAGCTGATCGTCGACACCGCGCCCCGAGCCGAAGAGTTCGTGGCGCCGGAGGCTCTGGGCACGATCGCGCCCTTGCCGCCCGTCGCAACCGAGGAGCGGCCCCGTGCCCCTCACGCCGACGGAGGCCCGGGCAGCACGATGTCGCTGAACCCCCGCTACACGTTCGACCAGTTCGTCATCGGGGCGTCGAACCGTTTCGCGCACGCCGCCGCGTTGTCGGTCGCCGAGAGCCCCGCGCGCTCGTACAACCCGTTGTTCATCTACGGGCCGGCGGGCCTCGGCAAGACGCACTTGTTGCACGCGATCGGGCACCACGTGCGCGCGCTGTTCTCCTCCAAGCGCGTCCGCTACGTCTCCACGGAGACGATGATGAACGAGTTCGTCGAATCGATGCGAGCGAAATCGATGCCTGGTTTCAAACGGCGCTACCGCGAAGTCGATGTTCTGCTGGTCGACGACATCCAGTTCCTCGAGCGCACCGAGCAGCTCCAGGAGGAGTTCTTCTACACCTTCAACGACTTGCACAGTCGCGGCAGCCAGATCGTGATCTCCTCCGATCGGCCGCCGAAGTCGATCGCCACCATCGAAGACCGGCTCCGCAGCCGTTTCGAATGGGGTCTGATCACCGACATCCAGCCGCCCGAGTTCGAAACCCGGCTTGCGATCTTGCGCAAGAAGGCCGAGGCGGAACACCTCGACGGAATTCCCAACGAAGTGCTGGGGTTCATCGCCGAGAACGTCGTCGACAACGTTCGTGAGCTCGAAGGTTCACTCATCCGCGTGGCCGCCTACTCGAGCTTGCACCGCGTCCCGCTCACCGCGGAGGTCGCGCGCGAAGTGCTCGCCGACCTCTTGCCCGCGACCCGCCCACGCGTGATCACACCCACCCTCATCCTCGAAGAGACGGCCAAAATGTTCGGCTGGACCGTCGAGGATCTGTGCGGCAAGAGCCGGCGGCGGCCGCTCGTGACGGCGCGCCAAATAGGCATGTACGTCTTCCGCGAGCTCACCGACTACAGCTACCCGAAGATCGCCGAGGAGTTCGGCGGTCGCGACCACACGACGGTGATGCACGCGTGCGACAAGATCCGGTTGCAGATGACCGAGCGGCGCGTCGTCTTCGAGCAGGTCAACGAGTTGATCAGCCGGATCAAGCACGGCGCCAGTGGATAAAGCTGTGGATCACTGGGGAAATCTCGCGCCGCGCGTGGGAAGTACAGCAGCACGGCCACGATCAGTGTCCGCGCCCTGTGGAAGCATGGGGACGGCGGTCCCCAGCCGAATCGTCGCCCCGAGCAGCCCATTCGTCCGGTTGTCCCCAATCCACAGGCCCTACTACTACAACTAGAGAGAATCACTCCCGGCAGTGTTGAGGAGGCCCTGGTGAAGTTCCGGTGCGAGCGTGACACTCTCGCCGAGGCGGTGGCGACGACCCAGCGGACCGTCGCGAGCCGTAGTGGCGCGCTGCCTGTCTTGCAGGACCTGCGAATCACGGCAACCGAGAGCGGGTTGGAACTCGTCGGCTCCGACCTCGAGATCACCAACCGGGTGTTGGTGCCCGCCGAGGTCGAGGAGCAGGGCGTGGCCGTCGTGCCGAAGTTGCTCGGTGAGATCGTGCGCCGGCTCGAGCCCGGCCCGGTGCTGGTGATCGTGACGGGCGACGAAGCGGTCGTTTCGGCCGGTCGCTTCACGACGACGCTGCGGCTGAAGCCGGCCGAGGACTACCCGCGTCTCGCGCCGACCGACGGCAAGGGCGTCACGGTCGACGCGTCGGCGTTCGCGTCGGCGCTTCGCCAGGTCGTGCGAGCAGCATCGAAAGACGATCTTCGGCCGATCCTCACTGGCGTGTTGCTCACCGCGCACGGTGGCGGGTTGCGCCTCGTGGCGACCGACTCGTACCGGCTGGCAGTCCGGGACTTGAAGGGCGTCAGCATGCTCGAGGAGGGCCAGCAAGTGCTTGTCGCGGCCAAAGGGCTCGCCGAAGTGCAGCGGCTGGCCGGCGACGGCGAGATCGAGGTGGTCCTGCGAGAGCGCGACGTCATTTTCCGCACGTCGCGCGCGGAGGTCACCGCGCGACTCATCGAAGGCGATTTCCCGAACTACGCGCAGCTCATCCCAGGCGGCTATCCGAACCGCGTGACGGTCGCGCGCGACGCGTTCGTCGATGCGCTCGATCGCGTGCAGATCGTCGGCCAGAACCGCGACAACGCGGCGGTGCGGCTCGCGATGAGCTCGGGCGGCATCGAGATGTCGATGACCGCGCAAGACGTCGGGAACGCTCAGGAGTCGCTCGACGCAAAGTTCGAAGGGACCGAGCTCACCGTCGCGTTCAACCCCGCGTTCTTGCGCGATGGTGTCGACGCACTGGAGACAGCCGAGGTCGCGCTCGAAACGGTCGATCCACTCAAGCTCGCGACATTGCGCGCGGCCGACGGGGGAGACTTCCTGTATCTCTTGATGCCGGTTCGCACGTCCTGACCGGACCGCCCGCCGCCCACGTCGGCCGGTTGTGGCTCCGCGACTTCCGGTGCTTTGCCGAAGCCGAGTTGACACTCGCGCCTGGGCTCACGGTGCTCGTCGGCGCCAACGGGCAGGGCAAGACGAGCGTTCTCGAAGCCATCGGGTGGATTGCGCGGGCGCGTTCGTTCCGGCAGGTGCTCGACGCGCAACTCGTGCGGTCCGGCGCCACCGAGGCGATCGTGCGCTCGGAGATCACCACCGGCGAACGCGAGCAGCTCTTCGAAGCAGAGATCCGCGCCGTCGGCCGCAACCGGGTGCTGTGCAACAAGCAACCCGTCGCGCGCACCCGCGATCTGCACGGCCTGTTGCGCGTCACGGTCTTTGCGCCCGACGACCTCGAGCTCGTCAAGGACGGCCCGGCAGAGCGGCGCGGCTACCTCGACGAGCTGCTGACGATGCTCGCGGCGCGGTACGAAGCGGCGCGCACCGATTACGAACGTGTGTTGAAGCAACGCAACGCGCTGCTGCGCGCCGGTGTCCGCAACGAACTCGCGCGCACGACGCTCGCCGTGTTCGACGAACAACTCGTGCGCGCCGGCGCGGAGCTGGTGCGGGGTCGGTTGCGGCTGGTCGAACGGTTGGGGCCGCTCGTGAACGACCGTTACCACGCGCTCGCGCCCTCGGCGCGAGCCGTCGGCGCGCAGTACGTCGCCGAGTGGAGCGAGGGTCCGCTCGACGTCGAGGGCGCGGCCGAGATCGAGACCCGGCTCCGCGATGCGATCGAACGGCGAGCCCAGACCGAACGTGACCGGGGGATCACACTCGTCGGCCCGCACCGCGACGAACTGCGCCTCGAGATCGACGGTCTCGACGCGCGTACGCAGTCGTCGCAGGGCGAGCAGCGCACGTTGGCCCTGGCGTTGCGTCTCGCGGGCCACGAGGTGGTCACCGAGCTCACCGGCGCAACCCCGGTGTTGTTGCTCGACGACGTCTTCAGCGAGCTCGACGCGGCCCGTGCCTCCGCGCTGGTGGCCAACTTGCCGCCCGGCCAGACGCTGCTCACCACGGCCGGCGCGCTGCCGCCGGGCATCGCGCCCGAGCGTCGCCTACGCGTCGACGCGGGGACGGTGACAAGTGACTGAGCGAGCGTTTTGGGGAGCCGGGTATCCCGGCGACGAGCGAGCGGGGCCCGAGCGGCCCGGCCCGAAGGGCCAAGAGCGGATGACTGAGCGAGGGTTGGGGAGCCGGGTATCCCGGCGAGGAGCGAGCGGGGCCCGAGTAGGGCCAAGAGCGGATGACTGACGAGCCGGTGCCGCTCCGGGACGCGCTGAACGAGCTCAGCCGCGCCCTGAAGCTGCCCGAGCCCGACGCCTACGACGAGGTCGCGCGGATCTGGCACGAGCTCGCAGGAGCGCGGCTCGGGGAGCACGCGATCGTCCGCTCGGTGCGCGATCGCGTGTGCACGATCGAGGTCGACGGACCGGCCTGGGCGACCCCGTGCAAGTACCTCGAATCGGACTTGATCGAGCGGGCCGCGAGCGCCCTCGGGGTCGGGCGCGTGACATCGGTCCGGATCCACGTCGCGGGGCCCGAGAAGGCCAGTTGAGGGCGGTCCGTCTGGTACACTGGTGAGGTCGTCCGCACCCCCTCTGACCTGGGCTTTCGCGCTATTCCGAGGGGTCCCGGCGCACCGTTGACCAGACCCTCGATCAGGAACGAGCGCGTGGCATACGCGGCCAAGGACATCTCCATTCTCAAGGGCCTCCAACCCGTGCGCGAACGCCCTGGGATGTACATCGGCTCAACCGGCCCTTCGGGGCTCCATCACCTCGTCTACGAGGTGGTCGACAACTCCGTCGACGAGGCCCTCGCGGGCCACGCAACCCGGATTGATGTGACCCTTTTGTCCGATGGCGGCTGCCGCGTCGTCGACGACGGGCGGGGCATCCCGGTCGACCCACATCCCGAGTACCCCGACAAGTCGGCGGCCGAGATCGTGCTCACGATGCTCCACGCCGGCGGCAAGTTCGGCGGCGAGGGCTACAAGATCTCCGGTGGGCTCCACGGCGTCGGCGTTTCCGTCGTGAACGCGCTGTCGCGCCGGCTCGAGCTCGTCATCAAACGCGACGGCGGCCGCTTCGAGCAGACGTTCGTGGACGGCGGCGAACCCGTCGCACCGTTGCAGCGAGTCGGCGACTCCGACCAGTCCGGAACGTCGGTCACGTTCTGGCCCGACAGCACGATCATGGAAGAGCTTGATTTCCGCGCGCAGACACTCGTCGAGCGTTTGCGGGAGATGGCCTTCCTCAACAAGAGCCTCGAGATCGTCTTTCGCGACGAACGGCCCGACGAACCCGTCGAGCAGATCTTCAGGTACGACGGCGGCATCGTCGACTTCGTCATTCACCTGAACGCGTCGAAGGAGCCGTTGTTCGAACGGGTCATCGACCTCGGCGACACGTACGACGCCGGCGAAGTCGAGATCGCGATGCAGTGGAACAGCGGCTACTACGAAGGTATCCACTCGTTCGCGAACAACATCGCGACCACCGAAGGTGGGATGCACGAAGAGGGGTTCAAGAAGTCGCTCACGAATGTGCTCAACCGCTACGCACGCGCCAAGAGCCATCTCAAGGAGAAGGACGAGAACCTTCTCGGCGAAGACATCCGCGAAGGTCTCACCGCGATCATCTCGGTGAAGCTGCGCAGCCCGCAGTTCGAAGGCCAGACGAAGACGAAGCTCGGCAACACCGAGATCCGCTCGTTCGTCGAGCGCGTCACCAACGAGAAGCTCGCCGATTGGCTCGAGGAGCATCCCGCCGAGGGCAAGACGATCGTTCAGAAGTCCCTGCAAGCGGCGCGGGCGCGTGTCGCCGCCCGCCAGGCGCGAGACCTCACCCGGCGGAAGTCGCTGCTCGAGTCGGCGTCGATGCCCGGCAAGCTCGCCGACTGTTCCTCACGCAATCCCGAAGAGGCCGAGCTGTTCATCGTCGAGGGCGACAGCGCCGGCGGCAGCGCCAAGAAGGCCCGCAACCCGGGCTTCCAGGCGATCCTGCCGATCCGCGGCAAGATCCTGAACGTCGAGCGGGCCCGCATCGACAAGATGCTCCGCAACGAGGAGATTCAGGCGCTCATCTCCGCGGTCGGCACCGGCATCGGCGAAGAGTTCCTGCTCGACAAGCTCCGCTACCACAAGATCATCCTCATGGCCGACGCGGATGTCGACGGCTCGCACATCCGCACGCTGCTGCTCACGTTCTTCTACCGGCAGCTGCCGGAAATCGTGCGCGCCGGGTACCTCTACATCGCGCAGCCTCCGTTGTACGGCGCCAAGATCGGCAAGGACGACCGCGCGTACTTGAAGGACGAGCACGCGCTGCGCGAGTTCGAAGCCGCCAACGAGGGCCGCAAGATCGAGATCAGCCGGTTCAAGGGTCTCGGCGAGATGGACTGGCAGGAGCTCGGTGGCACCACTATGAACCCGGCGACGCGCTCGCTCTTGCAGGTGTCCGTCGAAGACGCCGCGATCGCCGACGAGATCTTCTCGCGCCTCATGGGCGAAGACGTCGAGTCGCGTCGCTCGTTCATCCAGCAGAACGCCAAAGACGTTCGCTTCCTCGACATCTAGCGCACACGCGAGGTTTTCGTGCCTGACGATACGTTGCCGCTGGGCAACATCGAACCGATCGAGATCCAAGAGGAGATGGAACGGTCCTTCTTGGACTACGCAATGTCGGTCATCACTTCGCGCGCATTGCCCGACGCGCGCGACGGGTTGAAGCCGGTACAGCGCCGCATCCTCTATGGGATGTTCACCGAGGGCATGCGCCCCGATCGCCAGCACCGAAAGTCGGCCAATGCGGTCGGTACGGTCATGGCGAACTTCCACCCGCACGGCGACCAGTCGATCTACGACGCGCTCGCCCGGATGGCACAAGACTTCTCACTGCGCTACCCGCTCGTCGACGGGCACGGGAACTTCGGTTCACCCGACCCCGCCGACCGGCCCGCCGCGCCGCGCTACACCGAAGCGCGCCTCGCGCCGCTCGCGATGGAACTGCTCGGGGAGATCGACGAGGAGACGGTCGACTTCGAAGACACCTACGACGGCCAGCACCAGCAGCCATCGGTGCTGCCGGCGCGCTTTCCGAACCTCTTGGTGAACGGTGGCGGCGGCATCGCCGTCGGGATGGCCACGAACATCCC
>JBEVDP010000244.1:0-11578 GCA_040513235.1 Acidimicrobiia bacterium
AGGCGGAGCCGACCGGATGGGAGGCGGAGCCGCAGTCGACCCGTGGAAGCGAGCGGGGCCCGAGCGGCCCGGCCCAAGGAGACGCAGGGCGCAGCGACCGGAGGGGAGCGGAGCCCGGAGTCGACCCATCGACGAGGGCCGAGAGCGGACGAGCATGACCCTTCTCGAGGATGTCGGCCTCGAACCCCTGGCCGGCGACCTGGCCCGGGTCGAGACCCGCTTGGCCAACGAGGTCGACGCCGAGGACCGCTTCCTCGGCGAGGTGGCCGGTCATCTGGTCGCGGCCGGCGGCAAGCGGCTCCGGCCGGCCCTGACCCTCTGTGCCGCGTATGCGGCGCTCGGAGCCCGGCCCGCGGCCGACGAGGCCGTCACCGGCGCCACTGCGGTCGAGCTGGTCCACATGGGCTCGCTGTACCACGACGACGTGATCGACGAGGCCGAGACCCGCCGCGGCGTCCCCAGCGTCAACGCCCGCTGGTCGAACATCGTCGCCATCCTCGCCGGCGACTACCTGCTGGCGCGGGCCTCGGCCCTCGCGGCCTCGCTCGGCGCCGAAGTGGCCGGGCTACTCGCGGCGACGATCGGCGAGCTGTGCCGGGGACAGGTACTGGAGCTGCAATATCTCTTCGATGCCGACCGCGACGAGGAGTCGTACTTCTCGTCGATCGACGGCAAGACCGCGTCGCTCATGGCCACCTCGTGCCGGATCGGCGGCATGGTCGCGGGCGTTTCGGCCGACACACTCGACGCGCTCACGCAGTTCGGTCACCACCTCGGCGTGTGCTTCCAAGTGGTCGACGACGTGCTCGATGTCACGGCGAGCGCGGAAGAACTCGGAAAGCCGACGGGCAACGACGTGCACGAGGGCGTGTACACGCTCCCGGTGATCTACGCGCTGCAGTCGAGCGCGGAACTGCGCGGGTTGCTCGGGCGCAAGCTCGAATGGCCCGAGGTCGAGCAAGTCGTCTCGCTGGTGAAACAGGCCGACGTCGTCGAACCGTCCCTGGCGATCGCGCGTGTGCACGCGGCGAAGGCGAGCGAAGCGCTGGCCGGAGCAGCCGAGCTCGACAGCGCGGTGTGCGAACGCCTCAAGACCCTCGTCGACGGCCTCGTCGTCCGTTCGAGTTGAACGAGGTCTTCCAGCGGCGCGTCGATGCCTGGCTGGCGGAGGACGTCGATGCGTACCTCGCGTGCTGGCACGACGACATGGTGTTGACGCTGCCCGGTGGGCGCGTCGTCGAAGGCATCGACGCGTACCGACGCCTGGTCGAGGGGTCGTTCGCGTGGGCCGCACCCGTCTCGTTCGACGTGCACGCCTTGGCGGTCGACGGATCGTGCGTGTTGGCCGACTGGACCATCCGCGCGCGCCGGCGCGAAGACGACGTCGTCGTCGAGTGGCGCGGTCTGTCGATCTGCGAACTCCGTGACGCCAGGATCGCCTGGTGGCGCGAGCATCACCTCGCCCCGCCTTTACCCGTTCATTGAACGAATACCCCGGTTTCCGGGGCTATCGGCACCACGAACGAAGATCACGCAGACTCGTGTGCGGCCGACGGCGCGGCCGCGGCGTCCACCTCGTCGATGAAGCGCAGCACCGCTTCGTTGAACGCATTCGGCGTCTCGGCCATGAGGCCGTGGGCGGCACCGCTGAGCACGAGCAAACGCGAGTTCGGGATCAACTCGGCCAGCTCCTCCGCGTCGCCGACTGGGGTGAGAGTGTCCTGCGATCCGGTGATGACGAGCGTTGGTGCGGTGACGCGCGGCAGTTCGTGACGGAGTTCGTCTCTGGCGCCGAGGATGGCTTGCACCTGCGCGACGAACGGCTCCGGCTTCGTCTGCATCAGCACTCGCGCGAGCACGTTGATCCACACACCCCAGCGGCGTTGCAGGCGAGGACCGATCAACCAGCGCATGCCGTTGTCTTCGGCCATCGCGCTCATACCCCGCGCCGCGACGACGTCAGCCCACTCCTGCAACAGCTCACGGCGCCACTCGTGGTGATGACACGCGGTGCAAGCGAGCGTGAGTGACCGCACGCGCTCAGGGTGCAGCACGCCGATGATCTGCGCGATCACACCACCCATCGACGCGCCGACAACGTGCGCGCGCTCGATCTCGAGTTCGTCGAGCACCTCTACTGCGTCTTTGGCCATACGCAGCAGGTCGTACGGACCGGGCGGCACATCGGAGAAACCCGTGCCGCGGTTGTCGGGCGCAACACACCGATGCCGACGGCCGAACGAGCCGCGCTGCAACGCCCAACCGCGCGCGTCCATGCCGAGCCCTTGGATCATGAGCACGGGCGACCGATCGCGCCGGCCCCACTGGTGGTACGCGATCTTGACACCGTCGCTCGCGACGATATGGGTCACGACCGCAGATTACTGGTCGCTCATCTTCCGCTCTTGGCGCTGCGCGCCGGGCCGCGAGGCCCCGGCTCTAGCCCCACCGAAGCTTCGCTTCGGCGGGGACCCCAAACGATGGGCGGCGCACGATACGTGCGCCGCTCACCCTCGCCTCAAGGCTCCCTGAGCAACGAGGCAACGGAGTCGCGCAACGCCTCCGCAAAGCGCGCAGCTGTGAGTGGGTCGCCGGCATCGTAAGGGTCGGGCAACGTGACGAGCGGCCCGAAGCGCACACGCCACGGGCGCACCATCGTCCCCAATGGCCCCCCAGGCGTGACGGCAACCGGGATGATGCGTGCGTGCGTCATCGCGACCATCAACGGCAAAGGTGGCGTGCCCGCGCCCGTGCGCAACCAGGTGGGCGCCAGCGGAACCGCGACGAGATGCCCGGCGCGCAACGCGACCGCGAGGTCGCGCGGGCTGTCGGAGATGGCACCCATCCGCCGGAAGATGCTTCCCACGATGGGAACGTTCGGTGCCCCGACGACGCGCAACCGGCGTCCGGTGGCGCGGTGCACAGCAACGCCGATGGCGGCCGGTTCGAAGATGCCGAAACCGCGGTTCGCGACGAGTGCGGCCGCACCTTCAGCAGGTACGTGTTCCTCGCCGCTGACCTCGACGCGCACGACGGTCGACACAACCGGGCGCGCGAGGTCGGCGAGATGCGGATCGAGTCCGAATCCGTCGAACGCATACCGCCCCTCGAAACGCCGGCGCAGCGCGGTCGGCAACGGCTCCGCGGGCCCCGCGCGCTCGACATCCAGCCCGTAGTCGAAGGCGGTCACGCGACAGCCTCCCGAGCGGTTGCGAGCGGGACGATCTGAGCCCAGTCGAACAACTCCCGCAGCACTTCCTGCGTCGAACGCAACTCGGTGAGGCCGAGCGCGTCGATGGCGCGGTCGCACTCGCCGGTACGGCCGTGGCGCATCAATTCGACGACGTGGGGGGCGATCGCCGCGCCCGCGATCTCGACGATGCGGGCTGCCGCCTCCCAAAAGGGCGGCAGGACCGGCACCGGTACCCGACCGCCGAGCCGCGCTGCTTGCCACGGCGATGCCGCGCCGGGCCCGACGATGTTCAGCGGGCCGTCGTAGCGCCGTTCGATGGCGCGCACCATCGCCAGCGCGGCGTCGTCGGGATGCAACACGGAGAACGGCGGGTCGCCGAACGCGGGCACCGGCACCGCGGGCAACCGCAACAGGCGACCGAGCGGGCTGGGCACGTGCGAGCCGAGCACGGGCGCGTAACGCAGCGCGCACACCTGGGTCCCGCTTCGCGTGCGCAAACCGGCGCCGACGCCTTCGGCGTCGAGCAGCGAGACGCCGTATGGAGTACGCGGTGCCGGCACAACGTCTTCGTCAGGGATAGACGCGTGAGCGTCGCGCGGACCGTAGACCTCGAGCCCACTTCGTAAGACGACGTACTCGAGTTGACCGGTACGGGCCGCGGCGCTGAGGGTCGCGATCGTGCAGAGGTCAGTCCGCTCGATCGCGGAACGCGGCGTCATGCGCGATGACGGCTCGTACACACCGAAGTGCGCGATCACGTTGGGCGCGTAGGTTTCGACGAACTGGGCCAACTTCTCGCGGTCGCGGGGGTCGATGCGGCGGAACTCGGTCCGACGCAACCGGCGGCGAGGTGGAACGAAGTCGACGCCGACGATCTCGGACGCCCACGGGCGCGCTTCGAGCAGCTGCGCCACGCGCGTTCCCAGTTCGCCCCCCATCCCGGTGACAAGGACTCGCGTCACGACTTCGCCTCCGGCCGCATGTGCGGGAACAGGATCACTTCGCGGATCGAGCCGACGCCGGCGAGCACCATCACGAGTCGGTCGACACCGATGCCCAGGCCACCCGTCGGCGGGAGTCCGTACTCGAGCGCGCGCACGTAGTCGGCGTCGACGGGGTGCGCCTCGGCGTCGCCCAGCTGGGCGAGGCTCGCTTGTGCCTCGAAGCGCCGGAGTTGATCGACGGGGTCGTTCAGCTCCGTGAACGCGTTCGCGATCTCACGGCCGCCGATGATCAGCTCGAACCGCTCGGTGAGCGTGGGATCGGTGCGGTGCTCGCGGGCCAGCGGCGAGACCTCACGCGGATAGTCGCAGACGAACATCGGCCCGACGATGGCATGTTCGGTGGTCTTCTCGTAGATCTCGAGCACCAGCTTGCCGCCGCGCCAGTTCGATTCGTACGGAATCTCGAGATCGTCGCAGATCTTGCGCAACTCCTCGATCGGCTGCGCGGGATGCACGTCGAGGCCGGCGTGTTCCTTGATCAACTCCAACATCGGACGCCGGGCCCAGGGCGGGGCCAGGTCGAGCGTGCGCCCCTCCCACTCGACGGTCGTCGTCCCGATCGCCGCCTCGGCTGCGGTCACGCATAGGTCCTCGGTGATGTCCATCATGCCGTGGTAGTCGGCGAACGCTTCGTAGAGCTCCAACATCGTGAACTCGGTGTTGTGGCGCGTCGAGAGACCTTCGTTACGGAACACGCGCGCGATCTCGAACACGCGGTCGAAACCCGCCACGATCAACCGCTTCAGATACAGCTCCGGTGCGATCCGCAGGTAGAGATCGGCGTCGAGCGCGTTGTGGTGCGTGACGAAAGGCCGCGCGGTCGCCCCGCCGGAGATGGGGTGCAGAACCGGCGTCTCGACCTCGATGTAGCCGCGCTCGACGAGGCGGGCCCGCAACGAGGCGATTACAGCGAAGCGGATCCGGAACACGCGGCGCGCTTCCTCATTGGCAATGAGGTCGACGTAGCGCTGGCGGTAGCGGGTATCGACATCGGTGAGCCCGGCCCATTTCTCGGGCAACGGCCGCAGCGCCTTCGAAAGCAAGTCGTATCGCTGCACCCGCACGGACAGCTCGCCGCGCTTCGACTTCATGACAGTGCCCGTGACACCCACCCAATCGCCGCGGTCGATGTCGTCGCGGAACTGCGCGAATGCGCCTTCGCCGATGTCGCCCTGGCTTACGAACAGCTGACCGTCACCAGTCCCGTCGCGCAGCGTGACGAAGATGAGTTTGCCCTGGTGGCGCACGAGCATGACGCGTCCCGCGACGCGCACTTCGTCGTCGGTGGAATCGCCCGCAGCAAGCTTCTCGTTCCAGCCGTCGCGCAATGCAGCCAGCGAGTGCGTGCGGTCGAAACCGATCGGATACGGCTCGACCCCGCGCGCCCGCAACTCCTCGACCTTCGCGAGTCGAGCGGCACGTTCTTCGGCCGCGCCGCCGTCGATATCGCCGGGGACGTCGCTCCCGCCCATCATTGGTTCCGCTCGAAGATCAGGCGCAGGCCGTACAGGGTGAGCCAGGGCTCGTAGTGCTGCACGGTGCGCGTGTGGGGCAGGATCGTGACCGCGAGTCCGCCCGTCGCGATGACGGTCGAGGCCCCGAGTTCGGCAACGAAGCGATCAACCAGCCCGTCGACCTCGGCACTGAAGCCGTAGATCGCGCCCGACTGGATGGACTCCACCGTCGACTTGCCGATCACGTGCTTCGGTGCGGTCAGCTCGACTCGGCGGAGGCCCGCAGCCCGTTCGAACAACGCGTCGAGCGAGATTTCGACCCCGGGGAAGATGGCGCCGCCGAGGTACTCGCCCTTGGCGCTTATCGCCTCGATCGTGGTTGCCGTCCCGAAGTCGACGACGATGGCGGGGCCGCCGTAGAGGTCGTAGGCCCCGACCGCATTCGCGATGCGATCAGCGCCAACCTCCTTCGGGTTGTCATAGAGGATGGGCATGCCGGTGCGGATACCAGGCTCGACCACGAGCGGCGGCAGGCCGAAGTAGCGCTCTGTCAGTTGGCGCAGTTCGGCTGTCACGCGCGGCACGACCGAACTAATGGCGACACCGGTGATCGAGTCGTCGAACGAGAACCCGTGGAAGCCGAGAAACTGCTGGATCATCAGCGCGAGTTCGTCGGATGTGCGCTGCGCGTCGGTCGCGATACGCCAGTGGTCGGCCAGCTCCGACCCGTTGAACAGGCCGACGAGGGTCTGGGTGTTGCCGACGTCGATCGCGAGAAGCACCAGGGAATCGTAGCTACTCAGGCAATGTCGAGGCCGATGTCGAGCGTTCGCGCCGAATGCGTGATGGCGCCGACGGAGATGAAGTCGGCGCCTGCTTCGGCGTACGCGCCCACGGCTTCCACCGAGACGCGGCCCGACACCTCGACCCGGCACACATTGTCGAGGATCTTCACCGCCTCGTGTACTTGCTCTGCTGTCATGTTGTCGAGCAGCACGATGTCGACTGCGGCTTCGCGTGCTTCCTTCACCTGTTCGAGCGAGTCACATTCGACTTCGATGATCCGGCCCGGCCAGCGCGCCTTCGCGCGCTCGACGGCGCGCCCGAGGCCAATGGTGGCGAGATGGTTGTCTTTGATCAGCACCGCGTCCGAGAGGGAATCGCGGTGGTTGAAGCCACCGCCGGCCCGCACCGCGGCTTTCTCCAACGTCCGCAGACCGGGCAAGGTCTTGCGTGTGTCGCGGATGCGCGCTTTCCCGCGCGCCGCTTGCACGTAGCGACGCGTGAGTGATGCGACGCCGGAGCAGTGGCACAGGAGATTGAGCGCGACGCGTTCGCCCCCGAGGATCGAACGCAGCGAGCCGCTCACCCGACCGATCGAGTCCCCAGCCTCGAGCGACTCGCCGTCGCGCACGTTCCACTCGACGATCACGCGCGGGTCGAGCTGGGTGAAGACCTCCGTCGCCGCAGCAGTTCCGGCGAGGACGCCCTCCTCGCGCGCCACGAAGGATGCGACCGCAGCCTGGTCGTCGGCGACGCACGCGATCGATGTGATGTCGCCGAGCGCGCCCATGTCCTCGGCCAACGCCAGCGCGACGATTGCCCTCAATGCCGAAAGGGGCGGGTCGAATTCCGTGCTCACGCTTGTCCGCTCTTGGCCCTGCGGGCCGGGCCGCTCGGGCCCCGCTCGCTGCTCCACCGGATACCGGCTCCGCGACGCTCGCTCATGCTTGTCCGCGCTCGAGGGCGTACGCGGGGAGAGGCACGAACTCGGGTTCGTGCCTCCCGCGCAGGACGAAGCGACCCGCGTAGGCATCGAGCGTCTCGAGATGATCGGCACGCGTGTGCGAGCCGCGCGACTCCTCGCGAGCGGCCGCGGCGGTAACGATCGCGCGCGACACGCGCAGGATGTTCAGCACCTCGTAGGTCGCCGGGGTGCGCACCGGGAGGTCGCCGGCCAGACCGGCGAGGTCGCTGAGTGTCGCAGACGCCACGTCCAGGCCGCCGGCATCGCGCAAGACACCGCAATCGGCAGTCATCGTGCGCTGCACCGCACCGCGGAGCTGCTCGGGATCGGTGGGATCGGCCGTGGGCAACACCACGGGGTCCTCGTCAGCATTGCCCGGCCCGAGGGAAAGCACTCCCGTCATCGCGCCCGTCGAATCCGGGCCCTCGATCCCGGCGCCGATCGCTTCGACGACCCGCCGGCCGAACACGAGGCCATCCAACAACGAGTTGGAGGCCAGGCGGTTCGCGCCGTGGACACCGCTGCACGCCGCTTCCCCGCACGACCACAGGTGCGGGAGCGTCGTCGCCCCGTTGAGGTCGGTGACGACGCCGCCGGAGAGGTAGTGCGCGGCCGGCGCGACCGGGAGCCAGTCGGTTGTGGGATCGAGTCCGACGTCATGGCAGGCGCGCCAGATCGTCGGAAAGCGAGATGCGAAATCGTCGATCATCGACGCGTCGAGGTACAGGTGGTCGGTTCCTTTCGCGCGCATGCGTTCGTGGATCGCACGCGCGACGACGTCGCGGGGCGCGAGATCGGCGAGCGGGTGAAGCCCGGCCATGAACGCGTCACCATCGTCGTCGCGCAAGACGGCGCCTTCGCCGCGCAAGGCTTCCGAGAGCAACGGGCGCGGCATCGACGGGTGATGCAACGCAGTGGGATGGAACTGGACGAACTCGAGGTCGGCGCACGCGACGCCGGCTTTGAGCGCGAGCGCGATGCCGTCGCCCGTCGAGAGCGTCGGGTTGGTCGTGACTGCAAAGCACTGCCCGGCGCCTCCCGTGGCGAGCACCGTGTCGACCGCGCGGACGAACTCGACCTGGCCCTCGGGGCCGAGTGCGAGCACGCCACCGGCGCGACCCCGCTCGACGAGCAGCTCGACGGCGAACCAACCTTGGCGCACTTCGATGTCGGACTGCTCGACGGCGGCCACGAGCGCGCGCTCGATCTCGGCCCCCGTCGCGTCACCGCCCGCGTGCACGACTCGGGCGAGGGAGTGACCACCTTCCCGTGCGAGCAGGAGGTGTTCGCCGTCGTCATCGGATTCGGTGTCGAAGCGGGCGCCGAGCGCGGCGAGTTCGCGTACTCGCTGCGGACCTTCGGTAACAAGGAGACGCACGGCTTCGGTATCGCACAGTCCGGCGCCGGCGAGAAGCGTGTCGGCCTGGTGGAGCTCAGGCGAGTCGGGCGCGGCGAGCGCGGCGGCCACGCCACCCTGGGCGTAGCGCGTTGCCGAGTGCGACAGCTCGCCCTTCGTGAGCACGAGCGTCGACATGCCCCGCCGCGCCGCGTGCAGAGCCGTCGTGAGACCGGCAATGCCGCTGCCGAGGACGAGAACGTCGTACACGGGGTCGAGACTACGCGGTGCCCGCGTCGACCACGACTTGAACGCCGTCGATCGAGAGGCCCACGTTGTCGATGAGGCGCGTGGAGCCGAGGCGAGCGGCGAGTGCGACGAGCACGTCACCGTCGATCCGTTCGAGGTTGGTGAGGTCACCGGCCGCCCGCACTTCGACGTATTCGAGCGCGACGAGGGGCTCGGCTGCGACAGTGTCGCGGACGATCGCGGCAACGACCTCGGGATCGCGCTCGCCCGCGACGACCGTGTCCGCCGCGGCGCGCAGCGCTCGAGACAGCACGGGTGCGGCGGCGCGTTCCTCCGGCGTGAGGTACTTGTTGCGACTCGACAGGGCCAGGCCATCGGGCTCTCGCACGAGCGGGCACCCGACGACGTCGACGGGCAGGTTGAGGTCCTCGGTCATGCGCCGCACCACCGCGAGCTGTTGCGCGTCCTTGCGCCCGAAGAACGCGGTGCAGGGCCCGGTGAGAGCGAAGAGTTTCGTGACTACAGTCGTCACGCCGTCGAAGTGTGTCGGTCGCGCCGCGCCACACAGCTCGGCGGTGAGCCCTTCGACGTGGACCGTCGTTGCCGGTG
This sequence comes from Acidimicrobiia bacterium, assembly GCA_040513235.1. GTDB lineage: Bacteria > Actinomycetota > Acidimicrobiia > IMCC26256 > PALSA-610 > JANNHK01. The sequence continues at coordinate 9,593 of JBEVDP010000244.1, forward strand.
GACGCGGGTACATCTCCGCGGTGCTAGGCGTGAACACGACATCGACGCCGGCGGCCTCGCACTGCGCGAGGTCATTGGCGAGGTCGCGCGGATAACGGTCCAGATCCTCGGTGGGGCCGAACTGCAACGGGTTCACGAAGATGGTGACAACGACGAAGTCGGTCGTGTTCCGAGCAGCCGTGACCAGCGAGAGGTGACCCGTATGGAGATAGCCCATCGTTGGCACCAACCCGACGCGCTTACCGGTGGCGCGCGCGTCGTCGCAGTGCTTCCGCAGTTCGGCAATCGTCTCGACGGTCAACACGGCTCGAACCTCGCTCGGGTCCAGCCAGGTTAGGGCGCAAGGATTTCGATCACGCTTCCGGAGGCGGCCTGGGCCCCTGGAACATGTCGCCGAGGAGTCGGTCGAGGGCGGTGTCGCGGCGGCCGGTGAGGCGGGCCGCTTCGCGGGCGAGCGCGCGGTACGCATCGCGTTCGCCGGGATCCAATGCCCTGAGATGCCCCTCGACCGTCGAGAGATCGCCGCGCTCGATCGGGCCCGTGAGCGCGGACGCGGGCCCGACCATGAACGCGTTCTCGACCGCGGCGCGTACGAGCGGCCAGAACGCATCGAACGGCACACCGCACGACGCGGCGAGGCGCTCGACCTGGCCGAGCATCGCGACGAGGTGGTTGCTCGCCACGACCGCGGCGGCGTGGTAGCGCACGCGTTCGCTGTCGGCGAGCGGGAACGGGATCATTCCGAGATCGCCTGCGAGTTCACCGACATCGTGATCACCCGCGATCGCGGCCCACGAGCCCGACAGTCGTTCGAGGCCGATCGAGGCTGACGGAAACGACTGCAATGGGTGCAGCGCACCGATTCGCACATCGGGTCGCTGCTGTTGGAGATCCGCGAACACGTCGAGCCCACGCGACCCTGCGAGGTGGATCACCAACGCGCCGGCTTCGATCGACGCCGCCGCAGTCTGTAGCGCGTGCTCGATCGCACGATCAGGTGTCGCGACGATCACGAGTTCGGCGTTCCGACCGACTTCCGAGACGAGGCTCGTGGGCGCTCCGAGCGCGCCGGCGGCCGCCACAGTCGAGGAGGCGTCGGGCGCGCGACCGGCAACCGCGACGCAGCGCCAGCCGAGATCGATGAGCGCGAGACCGAGGGTGGTCCCTGCTCGTCCCGGTCCGATCAGCGCAACGGTGCGATCCCCTGCGGCCACTGGCTCCCCTCGCATGGCTCCCTCGCTGCGCGCCTTGCGGCGGCGGCGCCGCGATCGGGGCTCCCTTCGTCCGCACTCCTACATACCGTCAGCCCGGCGACGGCGAACGCAATGCTACCGCCGCAACTCGCACATCCGGTGGGGCCTCGAAGGCCGTGACGAGTTCGGGCGCGACATCGCGCAACGGCGCGAGGACGAACGCTCGCTCCCACATGCGCGGGTGCGGGATCGTCAGGTCGGGATCCTCGAGCACGACGTCGCCGAAGAGGAGTACGTCGACATCGAGCGTGCGCGGACCCCAGTGCTCGATGCGAACCCGGTCGGCGCTCCGCTCGCACTCCTGGGCAACTGCCAGCAAGGCCCACGGATCGAGATCGGTTTCGATCGCGACGACCGCGTTCAGGTAATCGTCTTGCTCCGGGCCACCGACCGGCGCCGTTTCGTACACGCGAGAGACGGCGACAACGCGCACTCTCCGCGCCAACTCGTCGACCGCGCCCTGGAGATAGGTGAGCCGGTCACCGAGGTTCGATCCCAGCGCGAGGTAGGCGCGCGTCACATTGTTTGTCCGCTCAGAGGGCCGCTCGGGCCACGCCGTCCGCGCGCCTTCGGCTTCGGACGGCTCAACGCTCGATCCGAACGCCGACGTAGTCGACGCTCGAATGCACGGGCGGATGCAGCTTGCGCACCTCGACCGCGACACCCTGGACGCGCGGGTCGGCCCTACACACTTCGGCGATGCGGCTCGCGAGGCGTTCGAGCAGTCGGAAGC
>JBEVDP010000245.1:0-3385 GCA_040513235.1 Acidimicrobiia bacterium
GCCCGGGCGAGCGCAGGAGGCAGCATCTGGTCTGTGCGCTTGACGCCGAGAAAGCCGAGCGTGCGCGCCAGCGCCGGCCGGTCGATCGCGAAGTTGATCGCCTTCTTCAGCGGGATCTGCCCGAGTCCGTTGAACGCCGGCCGGTTGTGGTTGAAGGCGAAGTACCACGTGCCTTGCGACGGGCTGGCGAACACCTGGCCGCCGGGCCGGTTGACGCCGTACCTCTCGGCGAGATCGCGCCACGCGTCTCGAGGCGCGCTCATCTCGCTGCAGAGGTCGAGCCGGTCCTCCTCGACGGCGCGCTGGCAGTCCCGAACGGTCCCGCCGATCGTCCACACCATCTCGTCGACGTTCGCAGGGACGCTTCCGCGGTAGTAGGGGTTGCGTCTCAGCACGACCCGCTGGTTGGGGATCCGCTCGGCGACGTAGTAGGGGCCCGAGCCTGCGGGGTTGTCGATTTCTCGGTCGACCGAGGTGTTGGGGAGGATCGGGCAGAAGAACGAATGCGTCAGACGCGCGGTGAGATCCTCGACTCGCTTCGTGAGCTGTAGCTGCAGCCGGAAGCGGCCGAGCACGCGGACGCCGGAGATCGAGTCGGCCTTGCCGTCGATCACCGCATCGGCACCGACGATCTCGTGCATGAATGCCTTGGCCGCCGAGGGGAGCCTCGGGTCGGCGTCGCGGTTGAACGCGTCGGCGAAGCTCCGTGCCGTGACCCTGGCACCTGTGTGGAAGCGGAACGTCCCGCGCAGCTGAAACGAGTAGGTCCGGCCATCTCGGGAGACAGAGAACGACCGCACGACCTCGGGGAGGACGCGCGCCCCGGCCGCGCCGGGGGCGCCCCGGTAGTGGAACAGCCGCGCGCACGTCGCGTCGGCGATCAGCCCCGAGGTCGCCGTGTAGCCGAGCGCCGTGTCGACCGAATCGACGTCGACGTGCGAGCCGATGCGGAGCGTGCCGCCCTTCGGCGCGTCGGCTCGGGCTCTCGATCCCGCGCCGTCCGCCGAGCCCGCGAGCCCGGCCGCGACGACCAGCGCCGCCGCCGCGGCGAGCATCGCGAGAGAGGAGGAGAGCCGCGGCGTCATCGCTTCTTGCACACGGCTGCGAAGTCGAGGCCGTAGATCGGGTGCAGGACGACGCAGCCGACGCTGCGAGAGACGAGCGTGACGCTCTGCGTGTTGGTGACTGGCGCCCACGGTGGGTTGTCACGCATCAGGTCGACGTCGAGGTCGGCCCACGCGTTCCGCCGCGCTTCACCCGTCAGCCGCTCGACCGCCTCGATCCGTGAGGTGACGCGGGGATCGGTGAAGTGCGTCCCGCTCTGTTGGCCTTCGTTACCCAAGAGCGGGACGAAGAACGCGGCGCCGTCGGCATAATCCGCTCCCCAGCCGAGGTAGATGAGATCGAACGGCTCGCCCGGCGTCTCGGCTTTGGCGGCCAACGTGACCGTGTCGAAGTACCTCACGTCGGCCTCGATCCCGATCTGCCTGAGGTTGAAAGCGAGCACCTGCGCGATCGCAGCCCCGGTCGAGCTGTTGTTCGCGTAGACGACGAGCTCGCGGGGTTGGTGAGTTGCGCGCGCGAGCCATCTCCGCGCGGTGACCGGGTCTGCGCCCCGGAGTGGGTAGATGTTCGCGGGGCGCGCGAGCGCGGGGGGCAACAGCTGGTCGGTGCGCTTCCCCGTTAGGTACCCGAAGGCGCGACTCATTGCGGGCCGGTCGATCGCGTAGTTGATTGCCTTCTTGAGCGGGACCTGCTCTCTGCCCTTGAAGGCGAGCCGGTCGTGATTGAAGGCCAAATACCACGTCGTGAGCGACGGGCTGACGAGCAACTGCCCGCCGGGCCGGTTGATGCCGTACTCGTCGGTCAAACGCCGGTGGGCGGTCGGAGGAAGGCCGGAGGCGCCGCAGTAATCGAGCCGGTTCTGCTCGACCGCAAGCAGGCAGTCCTCCCGGCTCGTGCCGATCGTCCAGACGATCTGGTCGACGTTTGCCGGGCGGTTGCCGCGATAGTACGGGTTGCGCTTGAGGACGATCCGTTGGTTGACGACCCTCTCGGCGACGTAATACGGCCCGGAGCCTGCGGGGTTGTCATTCCCGCGCGGGTCGACGGGTGTGTTGGGGAGGATGGGGCAGAAGAACGGCATCGTCAGCCGGGCCGTGAAATCCCCTACCGGTTTCGTGAGCCGGATCTGGAGCCGGTAGCGGCCGAGCACGCGGACGCCGGAGATCGACTGTGCCTTGCCGTCGAGCACCGCAGCGGCACCGGCGATCTCGCGCAGGTACCTCGCTGCGGGTGACTCGAGCTTCGGCTGGGCAAGCCGGTTGATCGCGTCCGCGAAGCTCCGCGCCGTCACGGCGGCACCAGTGTGAAAGCGGAAGGTCCGCCTCAGCTGGAACGTGTACGTACGACGGTCCTTCGAGACCGTGTGTCCGTCGACGACCTCCGGGGTGACGCGCGTCCCCGCCACTCCGGCGGCGTCCGGGTAGTTGAAGAGCTTCGCGCACATCGCGTACCCGATCGGCCACGACCAACTCGCGTATGCGAGCGCGGGATCGACGAAATCGACGTCCGAGAACCGGCTGACACGCAGTGTGCCGCCCTTCGGCGCCTCGCCCCCGAGCGAGACCTGGGGCTGGGCGAGACCGGCCGCTAACGCCGCTCCCGCCGCGAGCGCTGAAAGGGAAACCCCGACCCTTCGCCTCACCGCACCCCCCTTCGCGGGCGATGCTACGCCGTCCAGTTGACGAAGTGAAGGGCTCAGCCGTCGCGCAGCCGCGCGCCGGGGCTCGTCCACACGAGGTCGAACGCGGCGAGACTCGTGCCCGGCGACGAGCCGATCGTGATCGGCTCCGGGGAGCCCTGCCGGGGGTCGAGACGCCACACCGAGCCGTCGTCGCTCGATGCCACCCAGACGGTCCCGGCCGGGTCGACCGCGACCGAGCTCGGGCCGTCGCCAACGGGGAACGAGTCGTCGACCGCGCTCCCCTTCGGCGGGATGAGCCAGAGACGCGCACGGGAGTTCGCCGTGAACCACGTGGCATCGGCGTCAATGGCGATCGACGTTGCGGTCGAGTCGATCACGTCGCTCACGAACACGTTGCCGAGCTCGCTGCCGGTAGCGGGATCGAGCTTGACCACGCCGTTGATGCCCCCGAGCCAGATCGCGCCCGCGTCGACAGCGATCGAGGACGATGCGCCGTGGCCTTCGGCGAGTCGCTTTGTCGCCCGCGTACTCGGGTCGATCCGCGTCACTTCGCCCCGCCCGCGCTCGAGGGCCCACAGCGCTCGGTCGCCGATCGTCAGGACGACCGACTCGCGCAGGACAGACAGGGATCCGAACTGGCTTTCATGGAGCGGAATCGTGTCTCGGAGCTCGCCGAGC
>JBEVDP010000246.1:0-2635 GCA_040513235.1 Acidimicrobiia bacterium
CGCGTCGCCCGTCCGTCGTGCCCCTACGCGGCGCGGATCTTCTCGGGGGTGAGCGCCTCGAGCGTGGCGACGACCGCCTCCGGCCCCGGACGGGCGGAGATGATCCGTACGACCGTCTCGTCGAGACCTTCGCTCGCTCGCGCGTACGCCTCGGCTGCGCCGGCGGCGTCCCCGTAGTACCCGAGCGCCTGCAGCAGCTCGTCGGGCGCGGCGTCGACCAGCTCCGGCGTGCCGGCACCTGCGTCGCGGCGCGCCTCGAGCTCGGTGAGCGCCTCGTCGAAGCCCATGCGAGCGAACTGACCGCGGTAGCCGAGCGTGTTGGAGACGCCCGGACGCCCCAGCGCGTACATGATCACCTGCGCGCCGAACGCACGGCGCGCCGCCTCGATGTCTTCGTCGACGCAGACGCGCACATACATCGACATCGGGACGTCGCTGGCGTCACGGCCTGAGCGCGCCGCACCCTCGGCGATGAGCTCGCGCGCCTCGTCACGACGTTCGGGGGTCGCCCAGTTCAGCAGCGCCCCGTCGGCGCACTCACCTGCGAGACGGAACATGCCGTCTCCGAGCGTGGCGATGTAGACGGGAACCCGCGGGATGTCGAACGATGTGTTGAGCATCGCGTCTTGCAGCCGAAACAGCGCTCCGTCGAAGGTGACGGTTTCGCCCCGCAACAGCCGGTGGAGCACGTCGACGTACTCGCGCATGATGGCGATCGGCGCGTTGCGTGTGCGGAGCGACTCCCAGAACGCGGGTCCGTAGCCGCCGGAGCCGATTCCCAGCACGAAGTTCCCGCCCGAGAGCAACCCGACCGTCGCCGCTTGCACAGCGAGCGAGTGCGGTGCCCACATGCGGGCGGCAGGCACGACCGAGGTGCCCGTGCGGAGGCCCGTGTCGCGGGTCCATGCGGAGCACACGTGGAAGGCATCAGGCACGGTGCCCGCCGGGGTCCAGAGGCTCTCGAACCCGAGTCGCTCGGCTTCGACCGCAACCGCACGCAGCTCCTCGAACGGCAACTGCAGCTGTGAATCGAGTCCCGCGCCGATCAGCAAGACCACGAACTTATGTCACGACGCGACGGTCATGGCCCGATCCGGTCAGGAGGTCGCCCCATGGATCGTCGGTGCTCGGGAGTCCTAGCCTGCCGCGGGTGAACCGGCTCGCGCACGAGACGTCGCCCTACCTGCGGCAGCACGCCGACAACCCCGTCGACTGGTATCCGTGGGGCGACGAAGCGTTCGCCAAGGCGCGCGCCGAAGACAAGCCGGTGTTGCTGTCGGTCGGGTACTCGTCGTGCCACTGGTGCCACGTGATGGCGCACGAGTCGTTCGAGAACGCCGACATCGCGGCGATGATGAACGAGCGGTTCGTGAACGTGAAGGTCGATCGCGAGGAGCGGCCCGACGTCGACGCCATCTACATGATGGCGGTGCAGTCGATGGTCGGTCGCGGCGGTTGGCCGATGACAGTGTTCCTCGACGCCGACGGTCGGCCGTTCTACGGCGGCACCTACTTCCCCGACACCGACCGCCAGGGCATGCCGGGGTTCCCGCGTGTGCTGGCCGCGATCGACAACGCGTGGCGCAGTACTCGCGACGAGCTGCTCGAACAGGCGAACACGCTCGTCGACCACGTCACGCGCAGCAGCACGCTCGCGATGGATGCGGGCGACCCGCACGCCGTCGACCCCGCGGTGCTCGACTTCGCGGTGGCGCGCATGCACACGCAGTTCGACACGCGCTTCGGTGGGTTCGGCGGCGCGCCGAAGTTTCCCCAGGCGATGTCGCTCACGTTCTTGCTCGGTCGCCTCGCGCGCGACCCGTCGCCCGAAGCGTTGGACATGGTGACCACGTCGCTCGACGCGATGGCGGCCGGCGGCATGTACGACCAGGTGGGCGGCGGCTTCCACCGCTACTCGGTCGACGCGTTCTGGTTGGTGCCGCACTTCGAGAAGATGTTGTACGACCAGGCGCTGCTGCTGCGTGCGTACGTGCACGGGTGGGTGGTCACCGGCGAGCCGCGGTACCGGCGCGTGGCCGAGGAGATCGTCACGTACGTGTTGCGCGATCTCCGACACGCCGACGGCGGGTTCTTCTCCGCGGAGGATGCCGATTCCGAAGGCGTGGAAGGCAAGTTCTACTGCTGGTCCCTCGACGAGCTGCGCGCGGTGTGCGGCGACGATGCCGACGAGGTCATCCGCTACTTCGGCGCGACCGCTGGCGGCAATTTCGAAGACCCGCACACGGGATTTCGGGGCAACATCCTGCACGTCGTCGACCGCAGCGAAGACCGGCCCGACGCCGTCACTCGCGCGCTCCCTCGCCTGCGGGAGACCCGCGATGCGCGCGTGCGCCCCGGCCTCGACGACAAGGTGCTGCTCGGCTGGAACGCGCTGTTCCTCGACGCGCTCGCCGAGGCTGCGTTCGTGTTCGACCGCGACGACTGGATGCGCGCGGCACGCGCGAACGCAGAGTTCCTCGTGTCAGCCATGCGTGGTGACGACGGGCGCCTGCTTCGCTCATGGCAAGGCGGGCGCGCACACCTGCTCGCGTACGCCGAAGACCACGCCGCGCTCCTCGAAGCGCTGCTCACCCTCACCGAGGTCGACGACGTGGCGTGGCTCGGCGAGGCGAAC
>JBEVDP010000247.1:0-12802 GCA_040513235.1 Acidimicrobiia bacterium
ACACGCGGCGAGCTCCTCGTCGCGGGACGTCTCGGTGCCCTCGTCGCGGCGCGGACCGAAGACGGCGGGATTGATCCGTCACGATTCGAAACCGCCGCGGCCGGACCGATGGCGGGCCGGGTTGTTGCCATGACCGTGAACGACGGACTCACGGTCGAGACCGAACTCGACCCGTCGGAACAACCCTTCCTCAACGACCACCAGATCGACGGAACTCCGGTGCTGCCGGGTGTGATGGGCATCGAGGCCTTCGTAGAAGTGGCCCGGCTGCCGGTGCCGGACTGGCACGTCACCGAGGTCGTCGATGTGGAGTTCCTCGCGCCGTTCAAGTTCTACCGCGCGCAGCCGCGCACCTTGACGATCACCGCGAAGTTCCGACCCGAGGGCGACGCGCTCGTCGCCGACTGCTGCCTGACCGGCAGCCGCGTCCTCCCGAACCAGGCCGAGCCCCAGGTGACCACCCACTTCACAGGAACGGTCCGCTTGGCGCGGGCACCCGTCGCCCCTGTCACCGAGCCGCCGCCACCGCCGCCCAACGGCAAGCACGTGACAGCCGACGCGATCTACGCGGTCTACTTCCACGGTCCTGCCTACCAGGTCCTCGAGCGGGCCTGGCGGGGCGAGCGCGGCCCGGTGGGCATGCTCGCATCCGGCCTTCCGGGCGACCACGCCCCCGCGGAGCGTCTCGAGGTCGCATCGCCTCGGCTCATCGAGCTGTTCTTCCAGACGGCGGGCATCTGGGAGATCGGTCGCGACGGGCGCTTCGGCCTGCCGCAGCACATCGACCAGATCGTGCTGCACGGCGACAACGCGCCCGACGGAGCCGCGAAGCGGCTCGAAGCCGTTGCGACGCCGAGCGATCGCGGCTGGGATGGCGTCGTCGTCGACGAGGCGGGCCACGTCCTTGTCGAGGTGCACGGCTACCACACGATCGAGCTGCCCGGCGCGGTCGATCCCGACCGGCGGCAACCGTTGACGGACGCGATGGCTTGACGGGCGCACGGCCCGGAGACGAGGTCACGATGTCGTTCGAACGGGTCGCGATCGTCAATCGGGGCGAGCCTGCCATGCGTTTCATCAACGCGGCTGCGGAGCTCGGACGCGGCGGCACCGCGCTGACCACGATCGCCCTCTTCACCGAGCCCGACCGGCACGCGTGGTTCGTCCGCGAGGCCGACGAAGCCGTGTGCATCGGTCCGGCCACCAGCTTCGACGAGCGGTTGGGCCGCAATGTCCTGTCGTATCTCGACTACGAACGGCTCGAACGCGGCCTCGTCGCGTCGCGCGCGGAGGCGGTCTGGGTCGGCTGGGGCTTCGTCGCCGAACACGCCGAGTTCGCCGAACTCTGCGACAAGCTCGGCATCGTCTTCATCGGGCCGTCCGCCGACGCGATGCGCCGGGTCGGGGACAAGATCGGTGCCAAGCGGTTGGCGGCGGACGCAGGGGTCCCGGTCATCCCCTGGAGCGGAGGTCCCGTCGCCGATCTCGACGCGGCCAGCGCCGCCGCCGAGGAGATCGGCTATCCGCTGTTCGTCAAGGCGACGGCGGGCGGCGGCGGCCGCGGCATCCGTCGGGCGGCGAACCCTGCAGAGCTCGACACCGCGTTCGAGGTTGCGCGAACGGAGGCGCGCCACGCGTTCGGGGACCCGACAGTGTTCCTCGAGCGCGACATCACCGAAGCGCGCCACATCGAAGTCCAGGTGATCGCCGATCGACACGGCGCCACGTGGGCGGTGGGGCTCCGTGACTGCACGCTCCAGCGCCGCCATCAGAAGGTGATCGAGGAATCGGCGTGCATGCTGCTCGACGCCGAACAGGAACGGGAGATCCGACACGCGGCCCGTGAGCTGTGTCAGCGCGCCGGCTACACGAATGCCGGCACGGTCGAGTTCCTCTACGCGCCGGCGACGCGCAACTACTACTTCATGGAGGTGAACGCCCGCCTCCAGGTGGAGCACCCGGTCACCGAGATGACGACCGGCCTCGATCTGGTGAAGCTCCAGATCGAGGTGGCACGGGGCGCGCGTCTTTCCGGGGAGCCGCCCGCGGCGCCGTCGGGCCACGCCATCGAGGCCCGCCTGAACGCCGAGGACCCCGACAACCGCTTCGCGCCGGCGCCGGGCCGGATCCGGTGGTTCCGACCGCCGGCGGGTCCCGGGATTCGCGTCGACACGGGCGTCGCCGAAGGCGACGAGATCGCGGCCGAATACGACTCGATGATCGCCAAGATCTCGGCGTGGGGCCGCGACCGGGAAGAAGCGCGGGTGCGCCTGGCCCGGGCGCTGGCGCAGACCCAGGTCATCGTCGACGGAGGACGGACCAACAAGGCCTTTCTCCTCACGCTCCTCGAGCATCCCGATGTCGTCGCCGGCGACTACGACACCGGCTGGATCGACGCGCGCATGACGACCGGTGAACTGCTCGAACGGCGACACGCCGACGTTGCGCTGATGTGCGCTGCGATCGAGGCGTACGACGTGGAGCACGCCGTCGATCGCGCTTCGTTCTATGCGGACGTCACCCGAGGTCGGCCGGGACCACCCGCGGACAGTGGCCACCGCATCGAGTTCCGCTACCGCGGTCGGTCGTACGTGATTGGCGTGTACCAAGTCGGACCGACGACATACCGCGTCGACGTCGGCACGTCGGTCATCGACGTCGAGGTCGAACGGCTCGGGGCCGTCGAGCGCAGGGTGTTCGACGGCGGCCGCCGCTACCGGGTGGTGTCGTCGGTGCTCGGTCCGATCCATAACGTCGAGGTCGAGGGCATCACCCACACGGTCGAGCGCGAGGAGGGTGGTGTGGTCCGAGCGCCCGCGCCCGCGGTGATCGTGTCGATCGCCGTGTCACCCGGAGACGAGGTCGCTGTCGGCGACTCGCTGGTCGTGATCGAGAGCATGAAGATGGAGTCAACGGTCACCGCCGAGTTCCCCGGCCGGGTGAGCTCCGTGCTGGTCGCGCCGAACGTGCAAGTCGACGCGCATGCGCCACTGCTCAAGCTCGAGCCCCTCATCATCGACGAAGAGCGCGACACCGACGGCGCTGTCGCGTTCGAGTTGAGTGACCGTCGGGGCGACGACAACGAGGCGGCCGACGCGTTGCGCGCGTACTTGCTCGGGTATGACCTCGACGCCGCGACGATGCGGCGCATTACCCATGGCGATGATCCGTTCGCGGGGATGGGCTTCGACAGTCCGGAGCGGCGCGGGGCCGAAGACGAGATCCTGCACCTCTTCGCGGATCTCTGTGCGATCTCGCGCCGCCACCCGGAACCCGCCGAGGAGGAGACCGGGGAGCGCGTGCGAGCACCGGAGGAACACCTCCTCACCTGCCTGCGAACCTTCGACCGACCGAGCGACGGGCTGCCGGCCGTGTTTCGCGAACGACTGCTGCGTGTCCTGCATCACTACGGGCTCGACGATCTCACGCCGTCGAGCGACGTGGCCGAAGCCCTCATGCGGGTGTACCGCTCCCAGCAGCGGCTCGACGGTCTGGTCGGTGCCGTGGCCGGGATCCTCGACCGTCGCGTCGCCCACGTCGACGAGCTGCGCGCACACGCCACCGACGAGTTGCAAACGCTTCTCGATCATCTCGTTGCCGCCACCGATGGTCGCTACCCGAGCCTGGGCCACCTCGCCCGGGAAGTGCGATTTCGGTTCTTCGAGCAGCCGGTCCTCCTGCGCGCCGAGGCCGAGCTGTCTGCCGCGATGGACCGTCACCTCGAGATGATGGGCGCCGGCGCCGGCGCTGGCGCGCCGAGCGCACACATGTCGGCACTCGTGGAGTGTCCACAGCCCATGCGTGCGATGTTGCTGCGCTGGTACCGCCGCGGCGATGCGCGAGCGCGTGATGTGGCGCTGGAGGTGGCCACGCGTCGTTACTACCGGATCCGCGACCTGACCGACGTCCGACTCGTGGAGGCCGACGGCCGGCGGTTCGCCGTGGCCGACTACGACCATGCCGGGCGCGGCTTCCACGTGATGGTCGCCTACGCGCCGGTCGACGAGTTGACCGCGGTGCTCGAAGCCGCGCGCGGACACCTCGTCGACGCCCCCGCGGACCGCGGTGCCATCCTCGATCTCCACCTGTGGCAGGACGGCGAGCCCGACGACGTGGATGTCGTGGCGGAGCGGCTGCGCCACACCATCGCTGCGACCGACCTCCGTCGGCCCGTCCACCGTGTCGACGTCACGATCACGTCCGAACCTCCCGAGCCGCGGCGGGCGATCACGTTCCACTACACGTTTCGATGGCGCGACGCTGCCCTGGTCGAAGACGCGCTCTACCGCAACTTGCATCCGATGCTCGCCGAGCGTCTGGCCATCGAGCGGCTCAGCAGATTCGCGCTCACGCGGCTGTACTCGGCCGAGGACGTGTACCTGTTCCTCGGCGTGGCGCGCGACAACCCGAAGGATGAGCGCCTGTTCGTCCTCGCCGAAGTGCGCGATCTCACGCCCGTGTCCGATGAGGCGGGTCGGGTGGTCGCGTTCCCGCTGCTCGAACGCATCTTGACGGAGATCCTGGCGGGCGTCCGCCGGTTCCAGTCCCACCGTCCGCCGGAGCGGCGGCTGCTCGAAAACCTCGTGATCCTGTACGTCCGGCCGCCGTGGACGGTGCCGGTCGACTACTGGCGTGACCTCGCGCACACGCTTGCGCCCGTAACGCACGGACTGGGAATCGCGCGCATCATCGTCCGGCTCGGAATGCTCGAGGGCGACGGCGGATTGCGGCCGGTCGCGCTGCACGTGACCAACCCCGGCGCGCGCGGCGTCGTCGTGCGCGAGGCCGAACCCGACGACAACCCGATCGAGCCGCTCGACGAGTACGGCCAGAAGGTCATGCAGACCCAACGCCGGGGCGGCGTGTATCCCTACGAGCTGGTGCGGCTGCTCACCCCACCGGAGGGGCAGCCCTCGGACTTCCCGGCGGGAGAATTCGTCGAGTACGACATCGACGAACAGGATCAGCTCGTTCCTGTCGACCGGCCGCCCGGGCAGAACACCGCCAACCTGGTTGTGGGGGTCATCAGCAATGTGGTGCCGACGATCCCGGAGGGGATGCGCCGCGTACTCATCGCGGGCGACCCCAGCCGCAGCCTCGGCTCGCTGGCCGAAGACGAGTGCCGCCGGATCATTGCCGCGCTCGATCTCGCCGAAGCGCTCCGAGTGCCGGTCGAGTGGTTCGCGCTGTCGTCGGGTGCTCGCATCTCGATGACGAGCGGCACCGAGAACATGGACTGGATCGGCGCAGTGTTGCGACGGATCATCACCTTCACGCAGGGCGGCGGAGAGATCAACGTCGTGGTCACCGGCATCAACGTCGGCGCGCAGCCGTACTGGAACGCAGAAGCGACGATGCTGATGCACACTCGGGGGATCCTCGTGATGGTGCCCGAGAGCGCGATGGTGCTCACGGGGAAGCAAGCGCTCGACTTCTCGGGTGGCGTCTCGGCCGAGGACAACCTCGGCATCGGTGGGTTCGAGCGGATCATGGGCCCGAACGGGCAGGCGCAGTACGCGGCAGACGACATCGAGTCGGCATGCGAGATCCTGTTCCGGCACTACGACCACACGTACGTCGTTCCGGGTGAGCGATTCCCGCGGCGGGCAACGACGAGCGACCCGTTCGAGCGGGACGTGTGTCGATCGCCGCACGTGCACTTCGAGGGCAGCGACTTCACGACCGTCGGCGACATCTTCTCGAGCGAACGCAACCCCGAACGCAAGAAGGCGTTCGACATCCGTTCGGTGATGCGGGCGGTGAGCGACCAGGATCACGCGCCGCTCGAACGATGGGGCGCGTGGCAAGACGCCGACACCGCAGTGGTGTGGGACGCGCACATCGGCGGGATGCCCGTGTGCCTCATCGGTTTCGAATCGCGTCCGGTAACGCGAGAAGGCATCGTGCCCGCCGACGGGCCATCGGTATGGACCGCGGGCACCCTGTTCCCCCAGTCCTCCAAGAAGGTCGCGCGAGCGATCAACGCGGCCAGCGCCAACCGAGCGGTCGTCGTCCTGGCCAACCTCTCCGGCTTCGACGGCTCTCCCGAGTCGATGCGACGACGACAGCTCGAATTCGGCGCGGAGATCGGACGGGCGGTCACCAACTTCGACGGGCCTATCGTGTTCGTCGTCATCTCCCGCTACCACGGCGGCGCGTTCGTCGTGTTCTCCAAGAGCCTCACGGAGCACCTCGAGGTCGCGGCAGTCGAAGGCTCCTACGCGTCGGTGATCGGCGGCGCACCGGCAGCCGCGGTCGTGTTCGCACGCGAGGTCGACGCCCGCACCAAGGCCGACCCGCGACTGGTCGCGGCGGCCGAGCGCGTGGCAGGAGTCGAGGGCGGAGAGCAGGCGCAACAGCAGGTGGCTCGTGAGGTCGCCGCGCTCACGGATGCGGTGCGATCGGAGAAGTTGGGCGAGGTCGCCGAGGAGTTCGACCGCGTCCACAGCATCCAGCGTGCGCTCGAGGTCGGCTCGGTGGATCGCATCATCGCGGCGACGAGCCTCCGACCGTATGTCATCGACGCGCTCGAGCGCGGGATCGACCTCACTGTTTCGGAAGCCACGAGTGGGACGGAACCGCCGAGGTGAGGCGGGGCGGTTCATCCATTGTCGTCGGAGGAAATGAGTCGACGTCGGCGACGACGGTGAGCAGGAAGTCGCCGTAGCGGTGCCACCAACCGGGGAACATGACGCCCTCTTCGGACCGAACGGCGAGGCGCGCCCAACGTTGTTCGCCGTTCGTCTCGATGACATCGACTTCGACCGAGCGGGTGTCGCGTCGCAGACCCGTCTCGAGGACCTTGAGTGCGCTCTCCTTTGCCGACCACACGAGGTTCGCAAGGAGATCGCGCCACTGGCCCGGTGCGGCGCCGAGCACGCGGTCCCGCTCGGCCGGCGTGAACCAGTCGCGCACGAACGCCTCGGTGCGGAACTCGACCAGCTCGAGGTCGGTGCCCACGCCCATCCCGCGCCCTGCAACAGCACAGACCGCCCAGTCGGCGCGATCGGTCATGGAGACCGCGACCGGGGCGGGATTCCCGGCGACGTACACGACGGGCGCACCCGAGGAGGCGCGCTCGATCTCGATCGATGCGAGCGTGACGAGTCCGGCATCGAGACCGAGCGCGCACGCGACGGCGTGTTTGGCAGTCCATCGCGCCAAGCGCGACTCCATGCGTCGCTTCGGGAACCGCAGCGGTGCGAGCCGCTCCGACTCACGCGGTGAGAGCCAGTCGTCGGGCTCCGGCACGTCGTGCATGCCGCGGGCCAACCATCGCACACTGTCCACGCCTCATCCTCCCGCGCGGACGCATCTGGGGACTATCGGCCCTGGCCGGATCACCATCGGGAGGCGGAAGGTAGAGAGGGGCGCCGAGAAGGAGGCTGCCATGTACCAGCGAACCAGCCACCACCACGGAACGAGTGAGGGCGAACGGCGGAGGCGTCGGTGGCAGCTCCTCGTCGAGAGCCCCGACCCGGCCCTGGCAGTCTCCGATTTCACCGCCTTCCGCCAGGCCGGTTTCGATATCACGCTGTGCGGAGGTCCGCTCGCCGATGCGAACGAGTGCCCGCTCGTCAACGGGGAACCATGCCCGCTCGCGACCGAGGCGGACGTCGTGTTGTTCGATCTCGGCGACGACCGCGACGATGCCGCGCGACGCACGCGCGTGCTGGACGCGCTACGAGCGTTCCGGCCCGACCTTCCGATCGTGGTTCGGTCCGCGACTGCGCCGCCGGGAACCGCAGACGCCGACCGGATCGGACCCGCGACCTCCGTCGCCGGCCAGGTGGAAGCCTTGTGTCGAGCAGCACTCAACAGTGCGCGAGACGAGCGGTAGCCGGGCGTCGTGTCCGCAGGTTCGTCCGTGATCTGAGCGAGGGGGCTCGCATGCCGTTCGTGTACTCGTTCGACCACCAGCACGACACACCGCCGACCCAGCTCAAGGAGATCCTCGGGGGCAAAGGCGCCGATCTGGCGGAGATGACCTCCGTGCTCGAGCTTCCGGTGCCGCCGGGATTCACGATCACGACCGAGGCATGTCGTGCCTACCTCGCGGCGCGCGCGTGGCCGGCGGGCCTCGACGACGAAATCACCGATCAACTCGCACGCCTCGAAGCGACGATGGGTCGCCGCCTCGGCGATCCCAACGACCCGCTCCTCATCAGCGTGCGGTCCGGAGCGATGATGTCGATGCCGGGAATGATGGACACCGTCCTCAACCTCGGGTTGAACGACGAGTCCGTCGCGGGTCTCGCGAAGCAGACCGGCGACGAGCGGTTCGCGTACGACTCGTACCGGCGGTTCATCGCGATGTTCGGCCGGGTGGTACTGGGTGTCGACGGCTCGCGTTTCGATGAGCTGTTCGACGCCGCTCGCGACCTGGCCGGCGTGTCGAGCGACGCCGCGATTCCTGCCGAGCTGCTCCGGTACCTCACGGACGCGTATCGACGCCTGATCGCCGAGGAGACGGGGCAACCGTTCCCGCAGGAACCGAGGGAGCAGCTCAACGTCGCGATCCGCGCTGTGTTCGCGTCGTGGACCGGCGCGCGCGCGGTCGCCTACCGCACACGCGAGCACATCCCGCACGACCTCGGCACCGCGGTCAGCGTGCAGGCGATGGTGTTCGGGAACCGCGACGACAACTCGGGGACGGGCGTGGGCTTCACACGGGACCCTGCGACCGGGGAGAAGGGTGCGTACGGCGACTTCCTCGTCAACGCGCAAGGTGAAGATGTCGTCGCCGGAGTCCGCGCCACGCTGCCGTTGTCAGCGCTGGCCGACCGGTTCCCCGCGATCTACGAGGAGCTCCTCCAGACCTTCGCCCGGCTCGAGCGTCACTACCGTGACATGCTCGACACGGAGTTCACGATCGAGCAGGGCAAGCTCTGGATGTTGCAGACCCGCGTCGGGAAACGGACCGGCCGGGCCGCGTTGCGCATGGCCGTCGACATGACCACCGATCCCGACATCCGCCTGGCTCGTCGAGAGGCGGTGATGCGCGTCACGCCGGCACACCTCGAGCACCTGCTGCACCCGCAGTTCGAACAGGGACCCCGCAGTGTGATCGCCAAGGGCCTGCCCGCGTCGCCCGGCGCGGGCGTCGGTCGCGTCTATTTCGAAGCCGACGACGTCGTGGCGGCGGTCCAACGGGATGAGAAAGCGATCCTGGTGCGGAACGAGACGTCACCCGAGGACGTCCACGGTATGCAGCTCGCGAAGGCCGTGTTGACCACACGCGGAGGCCTCGTGAGCCACGCCGCCGTCATCGCGCGCGGCTGGGGCATACCCGCGGTCGTCGGCGCCGACGATGTGAAGATCGACAAGCACAGCTTCACCGCGAACGGCGCGACCGTGCGCGAGGGCGAATGGATCTCCGTCGACGGTTCGTCGGGTGACGTCATGCTCGGTCAACTTTCGCTCACTGCGGCTGACCCGCCGCCGGAGTTCTCGATCGTGCTCGGCTGGGCCGACGACATCCGGCGCGGACACCTCGGCGTTCGCGCCAACGCCGACAACGGTCCCGACGCGGCGCGGGCTCGCGAATACGGCGCCGAAGGGATCGGCCTGTGCCGCACCGAGCACATGTTCCTCGGCGACCGGCTCCCGGTCGTACAGCGGATGATCCTCGCCGACACACCGGAAAAGGAAAGGCAGGCGCTCGCGGAGCTGCTCGAGGTGCAGCGCAGCGATTTCGAGGAGATCCTCGACGCGATGGACGGTCTGCCGGTCACCGTCCGACTGCTCGATCCGCCGTTGCACGAGTTCCTCCCCGACATCGACGACCTCATCGCGCGTGACGCACGCGGTGAGCTCGACGAGCTGTCACGCGAGTTGTTCACCGCGGCACGGTCGTGGCGGGAACAGAATCCGATGCTCGGCACGCGCGGCGTCCGGCTCGGGATCCTCAAGCCGCTCCTCTACAAGATGCAAGTGCGCGCGCTCGTCGAGGCCGCCCGCCATCGCGCGGCTGCAGGCGGGACGCCGATCGTCGAGATCATGATCCCGTTGATCGTGACCAAGGCCGAGCTGGCGCTCGTACGGCGGTGGGTGGAAGAGGAGGTCGCCAGTGCGCTCGCCGGATCGGCCCATCCGATCGACGTCAAGATCGGGACGATGATCGAGACACCGCGTGCCGCGGTACGAGGTGACGACATCGCGGAGGTCGCCGACTTCTTCTCGTTCGGCACCAACGACCTGACGCAGATGGTGTTCGGCTTCAGTCGCGACGACGTGGAGGGACGGTTGATGGCGCGGTATCTCGAGGAGGGGTTGTTGCCGCGCAATCCGTTCGAGACCATCGACCACCGCGGTGTCGGCGACCTGGTACGCACCTGCGTCGAGCGAGCCCGGGGCGTCAAACCCGACCTGCAGATGGGCGTGTGCGGGGAACACGGCGGCGATCCTCAGTCCATCGCGCTGTTCGCGGAGCTCGGACTCGACTACGTGTCGTGCTCGCCGTTCCGCGTCCCGATCGCGCGCCTGGCAGCAGCGCAGGCGACCCTCGGCGCGTTCGTGTCCTGACAGACACCGTCCGACCATTTCGACATCACGCGGTCGAGGGGGTAACGAGCGGGACCAGCACCAGTGGGACGTTCGACTCTGCCACCAGTGTCGAGACGACCTGCGAACGGCTCGGTGAGAGTTGTTGCTTCCAGCCCATGGCGATGACATCGGCATCGACCTCCTGCGCGATGTCGCGTAGGGCTTCGGCCGCGTTTCCGACGCGCAACTCGAGCGCAACGTCGGTCGTGTCGGCCGCGAGCCAACGCTGGAGGAACTCCTGTGACCACGCGTCGGTCTCATGGCCGGCCTGGTCCGAGAACGGCGGGACGTTGTCCGGCTCGAAGACGTGCGCGGCGATGATCTCGAGCTTCGCGTCGGGAACCAGCCGGGCGAGCAGCGCCCGCATCGCGGAAGCCGTCTCGCCCTGGCCGTCGAGCGGAACGAGCAGACGGTGGGTGCCACCGGTGCGCACCGTGGCGGTCGGGGGCACGACGATCACGGGCTTCTGACAGCTTCGGATCACCTCGAGGGCGACACGGCTGGCCGGCCGGGCTCCGGACGGGAACCGACGGGCCCCGACGACAATCCCGCGCACGTCGTCGGCGGAAGCCGCCGCAAGGATCTCGGTGAGTGGGTCGCCGCGCCGAACCGTCAACGGCACGTCGAGCGCCGTCGCGAGATCCTTGGCCGTCCGGCCTGCTTCGTCCTCTTGGACGTACAGTGCTTCGAGGCTGTCGCCGAACATCCGGGCGATCTCGCGTGCGGCGAGCAGCACGGGGCGCGCGGCTGCGGAGTCGTCGATGGCGGCCACGAGCTCAGACATGATGTGCTCCTATCGAACGTTGGCCACCGTGATCCCTTCGGGGCCGCACTCGCGCGCCTCCGCGCCGATTAGCAGGCGCGTCGGGCGATCACACGTGACCGTTGTGCCTTCGGACGTGATGCGGACGCGTACGGGCACATCACGGAAGCGCACGCGTACGTCGAGTGCGTCCCATCCTTCGGGAAGGCACGGCTCGACGGTGAGCCCGTCTGGACGCGCCCGCAGTCCCGCGAAGCCATAGGCGAGCGCCTGCCACACGCTGCCCATCGTTGCGACGTGCAGCCCGCCGGCCGTCGTCGCAGTGACGTCGGCGAGGTCGACGTCCGCGGCGACGCGCAACCACTCGACGGCATCTGCGAGCCGGCCGGCACGGGCGAGCACCGCCGCGTGCACGCCCGGTGACAGTGAGCTGCCGTGCGCGGTCCGCGGCTCGTAGTAGTCGATATTCGGAAGCAGTGAGCCCGGCCTGAGCTCGTCGGGGACGAGATGGTGGGCCATGAGCACGTCGGCCTGTTTGATCACCTGGGCACCGCGAACGCGGTCGCGGCCGACGAGCAGGTCAGCCGCGACCGGGCGTCGCGGCGCGACCTCAGCGATCAAGATGGGTTCGAGACGGAAGAAGCCGGCGCACTGCTCGTAGATTCCGGTCTCGGGGTCGTAGCCGTCGACCAGCGTCTCGGCGAGTTCCAGCCAGCGCGTCCGTTCGTCGACGTCGACACCGCCGTGCTCGAGCGCGGAACCGGCCGCGGCCCGCAGATTCCAGCGGGCCATGACATTCGTGAACATGTTGTCGTCGACCGGCTCGTGGTACTCGTCGGGGCCGATCACGCCATAGAGATGAGAAGTTCCGTCGGAGTCGACGCGTACGCGCGAAGCCCAGTAGCGCGCGGTCTCGACGAGGATGCGATGCCCCGCACCCACCGCGAACCCCGCGTCACCCGACCAGTCGGCGTAGCAGCATGCGGCCCACGCGACGTCCGCCACGATGTGTACCTCGGCGTCGCCAGTACGGATTGGCACCAGCGCGCCTGTCTGGTCCCGCACCGACCGCGGCGTGACATCTTCGCCTGAGTGTGCCGACTCCCACGGGAATCGTGCCCCGCGCCAGCCCTCCGCACGCGCCGCGGCCAGCGCGACTGGAAGCCGCCGCACCCGGTACTCCAACATGGCACGCGCCGCGGCCGGGTGCGTTGCCGCAAGGAACGGCAGCACGAATACGTCAGCATCCCAGAACACGTGGCCGCGGTACGCGTGTCCCGAAAGTCCGCGCGCGCCGACCGCCGCTTCGTCGCGGTCGGTGACCGATCCCATCAAGTGATACAGCGCGACGCGGATCGCAAGCTGCAAGTGGTCATCGCCGTCGAGCTGGACATCGGCGGCGTCCCAGCGTGCGGCCCACGCCCGCCGGTGCTCGGTCAGGAGTGTGTCGAACCCGTCGCGTCGTGCGTCGGCGAGGCGCGCCAATGCGTCCCG
>JBEVDP010000248.1:0-7441 GCA_040513235.1 Acidimicrobiia bacterium
ATCCTGGGCTGGCTCGTCGCGGCCGGCGCCGATCAGGTCGGCGACGACGTCGGTGCGAGCGTGCGCTGGATGGGCCGCGTCGCATGTTGGGCGGTCGAGCTGACCGCTACCGGCGCGATGGTGCCGTTGCTGAAGCGGCGCCCGCGCCGAGGTGCTCGCGCGAGCGACACGCGCGGTTCGTACTCGGTCCGCTGGACGCCGGCAGTCGTCGATCCCGACCGCCTCGCGGAACTGGCCCGCACGGTTCCCGGCGCGGTATGCGCGCTCGATCCCTCGGTCGACGGCGCCGCGCTCACGAGATCGGCGCTCACCGGAATGGTCGACGCGATTGGTCGCGACAGCGCCCGGCGCGTCGAAGTCCCCGCGCCGCCGCCGCAAGTGCGGACGCCGGCCGACGTCGGCGAAGCGTTCCTCGGCCGGCTCGACGGCAGCGCCTTCGACGCGCCGGTGGGTCTCGCCACCGATATCGCCGCTCGCCTCGAGCGCTGGGCCCGCACTGTCACCGGTGAGCACCGCCGCCTCGTCGTAAAGCTCGACCCGCCCGACGCGGGCGACGCGTGGCGCCTCTCGGTGTTCGCGTCTCGGCCCACGCGCGGTCTCGTCGAGATCCACGAAGCGCTCGTGATGGACGGGGCCGAGCGCGCGCACCTCGAAGAGGAGCTCACCCGGCTGGAACGCATGGTGCCGCCGCTGACGCGCCCCGGTGGGATGCGCCGCGGCCAGGTCGTGCTCGGCACCGACGAGGCGTGGGACATGATGACTGCAACCGGACCCCGGCTCGAAGCCGCAGGGTTCGACGTGCGCGTGCCCGCGATGTCGCGCCGGCGGAGCACCCCGTCGTTGCGCGTGTTCGTCGACGAAACGGAATCGGCCGTCGGCGCCAACCAACTCGCGAACGTCCGGTGGTCAGCCGTCTTCGGCGATGTCGAACTGACGGCGGCCGACATCGCCCGGCTCGCCAAGGAAGCCCGCCCCCTGATCCGATCCGGCGGCCGCTGGGTCGCGATCGACCAAGCCGACCTGAAGGCCGCCGCGGAAGCACTCGCCGAGCGCGCGTCGCGTACCCAGCTGTCCGGCGCGGAGATGTTGCGACTCGCGCTCGGGCTCGAGGAGTCTCCGCTCGCAGGCGGCGTCATGATCGAAGGCGGTGGCTGGGCCGCCGACCTCCTCGCCGCGGCCGACCGGATCAAGGCCGAGCCCGCCCAACCACCGGCAGGGTTCGTCGGGACGCTGCGCGGCTACCAGGCCGAGGCCCTCGCCTGGCTCGGGTTCCTCGACGCGGGCGGTCTCGGCGGCTGCCTTGCACTCGACATGGGTCTCGGCAAGACGCCGACGCTCCTGGCGCACTTACTCGCGACCACGGGGCGCGGCCCCGCGTTGGTAATCGCGCCGCCGGCCGTCGTCGGCAACTGGACCGCCGAAGCGGCGCGGTTCACGCCCGACCTGAGCGTCGTCGTACACCACGGTGCCGGTCGCGCCGCGGCTGACGAGATCGCGACCGAAGTCGCACAGGCGGACGTGGTGGTGACCACGTATGGCACGGCGGTGCGCGACATCGACGCCATCGCCGGTGTCGAGTGGGATCGGGTCGTGCTCGACGAGGCGCAGGCAATCAAGAACGTCGCCAACGACACGTCGCAACAGTTGCGGCGGATCTCCGCGCGCTCGCGCATCGCACTGACCGGAACGCCGATCGAAAACGGCCTCGGCGACCTGTGGGCGATCCTCGACTTCACCAACCCGGGCTTGGTGGGATCGCGCCCGCAGTTCATCGCGCGGCTGTCGACCGACGAGACCGCGGGTCGGGTCGAAGCCGAGCAAGCGATGCGCGCGCTGAACGGGATTCTCGTGTTCCGGCGCACGAAGGCCGAGCCCGAGATCGCGGCCGAGCTGCCCGACCAGATCGACGAGCTCGACCACTGCGCGATGACGCCCGAGCAGATCGGCCTGTACCAGGCGTTGCTCGACCGGCTGGTGACGGGTTCCGCACTCGCGGAGGGCGAGAAGGCCCGTCAGGGTCAGATCCTCGCCGCGATCACCGCGCTGAAACAGATCTGTAACCACCCGTGGAACTACCAGAACGACGACATGCCGCTCGCGGGACGGTCGGGCAAGCTGGCGCGGCTCGAGGAGATCATCGAATCGGTGTTCGCGGCAGGGGAGAAGGTGCTGGTGTTCACGCACTTCGCGGAGTGGGGCCGGCGCCTCGCGGAGCATCTCACCCAGCTCACCGGTACGAAGGTCGAGTGCTACCACGGCGGCTTGGCGCGGGGCGCGCGCGACCGGATGATCGACGCGTTCCAATCAAGCGAAGGCCCGGGCGTCCTCGTCTTGTCGCTGAAGGCGGGCGGAACCGGATTGAACCTCACGGCGGCGAGCCACGTCGTGCTCTACGACCGGTGGTGGAACCCCGCCGTCGAGGACCAAGCGCGCGACCGAGCATGGCGCATCGGCCAGACGCGCACCGTCATCTGCCACCGCCTGATCTGCCCGGGCACCGTCGACGAACGTGTCGAAGAGGTCGTGGCGGGGAAGCGGCGCATCGCCGATCTCGTGCTGCCGAAGTCCAGTTCGCTCGCCGATCTCGACCAAGATCAGCTCCGCTTGGCGCTTGGATTGCGTCCGGAAGCCGTGCTGTCGGAAGAAATGCTCGCAGACGAGGTGGTCGACGCATGAGTGAACGCCGGGCCGAGAGCGGGCAAGCATGACTGCGGCTCGCGGACGGAACACCAGGTCCCGGCAACCCGCGCGGCGCAAGGCACGCGCGACGCGCGACTTCTGGGGCGGCGCGATCGATGCCGACGACGCCGACGAGGAACTCATCCGGCCGGTCTCGGAACCAACCGCGTTGATCCGATCGCTCGGTTCGCCGCCGCTGCCGGGCAACGCGGCCAACGCGGCCGAGCACTACTTCGCCGTCGTGTACGAGCGCGCGGCCGGTCTGGCCGTCGCGCTCGCGGCTGCTGCCGACATGCTCGACCTCGACGACGGCAACGAGGCCGAGGCCGAAGCCGAGCGGAACTGAACCTCAGGTTTCGGCGAGCCTGCCGGCTGCGAGCGGGTTCTTGCCTTCGAGGTGACCGGCCACGGCATAGGGGCGGAACCGGATGAACGCCGACTGGTAGTGGAACGGCTTCTCCCGATCGCGTGCGATCGCGGCCGGGTGCGGTTCGGCCTTGTCGCCGAAGGCATAGGCCGCGATCGCCGCCGCGTCCTCCCACAGCGAGAACGTCGCGAGGAAGGGTGGCCGTACCATCGCGGTCGCCCAGAGCATTCCCTTCGCGTCGGCTGTTGCGCGTTCCGCCGTCAGACTCGTACGCAGGAACCGAACGATCTGCGTCGGGCGCGTGTCCGCGAGCGTCAGGACCGCCGCCGGCCCGTCGTACGGGATCCGCCGCTCCTTCGGGACATCGGTGTCGAGTCCTGGCCACGTGCCGTGCGCGCGCAATGGTGCGAGCCGTACGCGCCACCCGCTCGTGAGCAACGCGTCCGCGGTGTGCTCCGCTTCGAAGGTATCGAGCGCGGCGTCGTCGTCCCAGAACGCGAGGAGCGCGGCGCGGGTGAACTCGGGCGGGGGCATGAAGTGCTTCCGCATCGACGACGACAGCACGATTCGGGCCCACCGCAACCCCGGCACCGACGCGGGATCAGGGGCTCGACGCCCGAACGCAACCCGAGCACCGACGTCGGCGAGATGCACCGAACCGATCATGCGACCTCCTCGTCATGATCCGGCTTCGCGGCGATCCTTGCCGGGCTGCGATCGGCAAATCCAACCGGGCCGTAGACTTCCGGGCTCGCATGGCTCCCCGATCCTTGATCCTCGCCTCGGCGTCTCCGGCGCGCCTGCGCCTCCTACGTGATGCCGGGCTCGACCCGAAGGTCGTCGTCACGGGCGTGCCCGAAGACGACGTCGACCTCTCGGATCCGCGCGCCGCAGTCACAGTCCTCGCTCGTCGCAAGGCGACGGCCGGCGCCGTGGACGCCGCCGACGCGCTCGTCATCGGGTGCGACTCTCTCCTCTCCTTCGAAGGTCGCGTGTTGGGCAAGCCTGCCTCCGCCGCGGAAGCCGTCGCGCGCTGGCGTGGCCAGCGCGGTCGCGTGGGCACCCTGCTCACCGGGCATTGCGTGATCGACGCGGCCACGGGCGCGCGGGCGGAAGGCGTCGGCGAGACCCGTGTGCACTTCGGCTCGCCCTCGGACACCGAGATCGATGCGTACGTGGCCACCGGCGAGCCGCTGCGCGTTGCGGGCGCGTTCACTCTCGATGGATTCGGCGCCGCCTTCGTCGATCGCATCGACGGCGACCCTGGCACGGTCATCGGATTGTCATTGCCATTGTTGCGGCAGCTGCTCGCGCAGCTCGGCGTAGAGATCACCGACCTGTGGTCCTGAAGATCGGTCCGCTCGCGGTCGACCCACCGGTCGTGCTCGCGCCGATGGCGGGCGTCACGAACGCGGCGTTCCGCAAGCTCTGCCGCAGCTACGGCGCGGGACTGTACGTGAGCGAGATGATGTCGGCGCGTGGCCTGGTGGAGACCGAAGGCCGCATGAAACGCATGCTCACCTTCGGCGCCGACGAGCAGGTGCGCAGCGTGCAGCTCTACGGCGTCGATCCGCGCGCGGTCGGCGAAGCGGCGCGGCGGCTGGTGGAGGATCACGGCGTCGACCACATCGATCTCAACTTCGGGTGTCCCGCGGCCAAGGTCACGCGCAAGGGTGGCGGGGCCGCGCTGCCCGTACGGCCCGCGTTGTTCGCGGCGATCGTGCGCGCAGCGGTGCGCGGCGCCGCGCCGGTGCCTGTGACCGTGAAGCTCCGCATCGGGATCGACGCGGCCCGCCCGACTTCACTGCGCGCGGGCCTGATCGCGGAAGCAGAAGGTGCCGTCGCGGTCGCATTGCACGCACGGACTGCCGAACAGCACTACGCGGGCAACGCCGACTGGTTGGCAATCGCCGCCCTCAAGGCGGCGGTCACGACGGTGCCGGTGCTCGGCAACGGCGACATCTGGGAAGCGCGTGACGCACTCCGGATGACGGAGGAGACCGGTTGCGACGGCGTCGTGATCGGACGCGGCTGCCTCGGCCGCCCGTGGCTGTTCCGGGACCTCGTCGACGCGTATGCCGGCCGGCCCGTGCAAGACCCGCCGCGACTCGGTGCCGTCATCGACACGATGCGCGAACACCTCGGGCTGCTGATCGAACTCTTCGGCGAGGAGGTCGGAGTACGCGACTTCCGCAAGCACATCGGCTGGTATCTCGCGGGCTACCCGGTGGGTGGTGTGCGCCGTCGCCGGCTGACGTTTGCGACCACCGCGACTGATCTGCTGACGGGCTTGGCCGAACTCGATCCCGCGATCGCGTTGCCCGCCGCCGCGATCCGCCTGCCGCGCGGCCATACCAACGGACCCCGGCGCGTGCACCTGCCCGATGGTTGGTGTGACGCGCCCGACGATCCGACGCCGCCCGTCGGCGCCGACCTTCTCGTGTCCGGCGGCTAGCGCGTGGCCGTCAACAAGATGCCGGCGGCCGAGGTCGACATCGGTCCCGACCTCGTGCGGGGTCTGCTCACCGACCAGCATCCCGATCTCGCCGGTTTGCCGCTCGTCGACGTCGCCCACGGGTGGGACAACGTCATCTATCGCCTCGGAACCGAGTTGACCGTACGCATCCCGCGGCGCGCGATGTCCGCAGCCCTCGCCGAGCACGAGCTGCGCTGGTTGCCCGAGCTCGCACCGCGACTCCCACTTCCGATCCCCGCGCCGGTGCGCGCCGGCCGGCCCGGCCGCGGCTATCCGTGGTCGTGGTCGGTCACACCGTGGTTCGACGGCGACATCGCGGCACGCGCTGAACCCGATGACTTCACCGCGGCCGGCGAAGCACTCGGCCTGTTCGTGCGTGCGCTGAACCAGCCCGCGCCATCCGACGCGCCCGTGAACCCGTACCGCGGCGTCCCGCTGACCGAACGTGATGCTGTCACCCGTGATCGCATCAACTTGCTCGGAACCGCGATCGACCAGACCGCGGTCGCCGCGAGTTGGACCGCGAGCGTGAACGCGCCGCCGTGGAGCGGTCCGCCGCTGTGGCTGCACGGCGATCTCCACCCGGCGAATCTGCTCGTTCGCGACGGCCGCCTCGCGGCGGTGATCGACTTCGGCGACATTACCGGCGGTGATCCCGCGTCCGACCTCGCGGCCGCGTGGATGTGGCTTCCGGCGGGGGTCCGCCCGATCTTTCGTGCCGCGGCGGGTGGCGCCGACGACGACACGTGGCTGCGGGCACGGGGTTGGGCGTTGAGTCACGCACTCGCGGTGCTGCACAACGCCGCTGACAACCCACTCATGGCGGGCATCGGCCGCGCGACCCTCGACGCGGTTCTCGTCGACTCGCGCTAGGCCGACTGGCCGGGCGTGCGTCCGGTGTGGCGCTTGAACATCTCGATGAAAGCGCTCGTCGAGCTGTAGCCCAAATCCATCCCGACGCGTGTGACCGATTCACCGCGCGCGAGCTGCACGAGGGCGTGCTGTACCTGCACGAGCGCACGCCAGGTCGTGAAGGAGACGCCGGTCTCGGCCTTGAAGAGGCGGCTGAAGTGGCGCGGGCTCACACCCGCGGCGCGGGCGAACTGCTCGACGCGCGCCGGCGCGGCGGGATCGGCGTGTACCGCGGCGGCCGCGGGGACGAGCAGCGGATGCTCGACGCCGGGTACGAACGTTGAGCGCGGCGCGATTTCCATCGCGGGTACCAGTTGCGCGATCAAGGTCACGACCGCGAGCGCGACGGCGTCGCCCTCGTCGAAGTCGGTGTAGTAGCGGCCGGCTTCCCGTATCAGCTCGTGCAACAACGTGCTGATCCGCAACGTCGTGAGCGCGGGTACGAGGTCTGGATACACGTCGGGATCGACGAAGACGCTGCGGAGCGACGCGTTGCCGTGGGCGGCGACCCGGTGCCGGCACCATGCCGGGATGGCGACCGCCGAGGGCGTCGTCACGCTCCACGTTCCGGCTTCGGTTTCGACCGTGACCGCGCCGCGCAGCGGGTATGCGATCTGCGCGAGCCGGTGGCGATGGGCGAAGCCCGGGTAGCCCTGTGGATACTCGAACGAGCGCACGAACACGGGATGCGGGGCATCGGCTGCCCGGCGCGGCGCGGCGCGCACCGCCTCCAGGGTCACGGGATCTGTCCCTTCTGACGCATCGTCTGTCCGTTCCTCGATATCACGATCGACAGTATCCCGTTATGGTCGGACCCGACACCGCACAGGAGGCACCGAGATGACAACGGCACCGGTCTTCGAGTCG
Source organism: Acidimicrobiia bacterium (assembly GCA_040513235.1). Lineage (GTDB taxonomy): Bacteria > Actinomycetota > Acidimicrobiia > IMCC26256 > PALSA-610 > JANNHK01. Next base: position 7,302 of record JBEVDP010000248.1, read on the forward strand.
CAAGCCCGCAACGCAGACAAGGTGCGCAACGCATCCAGCATCATCTCGGTGCCTGACGTGCTCGAAGCGTTGCTCTGGTACCAGGACAAGTTGGGCCTCCAAGTCGAGTTCGCGTGGGGCGACCCGGTCATCCACGGTTC
>JBEVDP010000249.1:0-4050 GCA_040513235.1 Acidimicrobiia bacterium
TCGCTGCACTCGCCGAGCCGTTCGCGCATCAACTCGTCGGCAACCGTACCGTCGAGACCGGCCGCGGCCGTGCCCTCCTCTTCCGAGAACGAAAAGAAGCCGGCCCAGTCGAGTTGGGCCGCGTCGAGGAACGCGAGCAATTCTTGATGATCGGCTTCGGTCTCGCCGGGGAAGCCGACGATGAACGATGACCGGAAGGCGGCGCCGGGTTCGTCGGCGCGGATCTTGTCGATCATCGTGATGAAGCGATCACCACTCCCCCACCGCTTCATGCGTCGCAGCAACGGCGCCGACGCATGTTGCAACGAGAGGTCGAAGTACGGAACAACGGTATCGAGCTCGAGCATCGTCGCGACGAGCGGGTCCTTCACTTCCGAGGGATACAGATAGAGGAGTCGCACGCGCCGCAGGCCGGCGGGCGCGAGCGTGTCGAGCTTGCGCAGCAACGGGGCGAGTGCGCCCGGCGCGCCGGTGTCGCGCCCGTACCACGCGAGGTCTTGCGCGACGAGGACGAGCTCCGAAACGCCTTGCTCCACGAGCGCGCGCGCTTCGGCTTCGATCGCTTCGGGAGTTCGTGATCGTTGCGGTCCGCGGAACGACGGGATCGCACAGAACGCGCACGCGCGGTCGCAGCCCTCGGCAATCTTCACGTATGCCCACGGCGCTGACGGCGCGGGCCGCGGCAGTTCCAGGAGATCGCGCACGCCGGTCGGCTTACGCTTCAGGACGACATCGGCGATCGCGCCCTCACCGGCGAAGCCGATGACGGCGTCGGCTTCTGGCAATGCCGCCGCCAGCTCTTCGCCGTAGCGCTCGGCCATACAGCCCGTGATGACCAGCTTCGCATCGGCGCGCTTCGTGTCGGCGAGAGCGAGCGCGACTTCGATCGACTCCTGACGCGCGGCTTCGATGAACGCGCAAGTGTTGACGACGACGAGATCCGCGTCCTCAGCCGACACGGCCGCCGTGAGACCGTCGGCGAGCAGGGACGCGACGACCTTGTCGCTATCGACGGCGTTCTTGGGACAGCCGAGAGTTTCCACGTAGAAGCGCCGTTGCACGGCTGGCCATCCTACTGTCGCAGTTTCCATACACTTCGATGCCGCGAGACGAATGCGGAGCGACCGGAGGGGAGCGGAGCGTGGAGTCGACCCAAGAGTTATGAGCGGGAACAGTCCGACGGTGTGGTGCCCATCCTGCGGCGCGGAGTATCGGGCCGGGAGCGTGGTCTGCGCCGACTGCCGGGTGAAGCTCGTCGACCGCAAGCCATCGGTGTACGGGGCGAGCGGCGGTGCGGGCGAGCCCAACGACGAAGCGCTCATCGAGTTGGGCGAATGGCCGCGCCTCCAGGCGCAGATCCTCCGGCGCCGGTTGGAGTCGGCCGGGATACCCGTGATGATCGAGTGGTCCGGAACCACGGGAGATTCCGTCGGCGTGCTCGTCGTGCCCGAGGAGCACGGCGACTTCGCGTGGGCCGTCGTGAACGAGATCGACGTCGACGACGAGGTACCCGACAACTCCCCGCACGCGTACGTCACGCGCATCGAGGAACACCTGTCGGCCGCGGCCGGGCTGCTCGAGGAGTTGCGCACCCGTCTCGACGAGGCGGAAGCGAACGGCTAGAGCCGCACGACCAGCAATTCGTGCTGCCAGTCGTAGATCCACAGCGTGTCGTCGACGGCCACGACCTGTGTGAGTCCGCCGTACGACACCGGCGCGAACTTCGCTCCCGCACTCCGGAACGTTTGCGACTGCCGGTCGTACAGGTATGCCGTACCGGGCTCTTGGCTGTTGTGCCGGATCCCGATGTAGCTCCCCCCAATGGTGACGAGTTCGTTGCCAGTGTCGACCGCGTCACGGGGGGCGAAACCGAACGAGTGCACGGCACCGATGCCTGACGGCAACGACACGATGAAGGTCTTGCCGTCAGTGCGGAGGATCCATGCGCTGTGGTCCGGACCATCCCCGGTCGCGGGTGCGATCGTTGCGATACGCGCGGCGGGCTCAGCCTCGGTGAGCTCCGCACGCCGATTCCATTCGACGGTGTTGGTGCGCGGATCGATGACCACGAAGCCGTTCTCGTCCAGTAGGCCGGCCAGCAACCGGTCGTCGACCGCGGCAAGCACGCGAGCCGGTCCCGGGAGTTCGATGCGCTCCACGAGCTCGCCGGTACTCGGGTCGAGCCGCAGCACGTAGGCAACGCCGTCGCCCCCGAGCCAGAGCGCGCCGGCGCCGGCGACGATCCGGCACGAACAGTTCGCGTCTGTGAGCGTGTGTGTGAAGAGGACGGTGTTCGTGGCAACGTCAACCGCGCTCACGGTCGTCTGCGGCACACTCCCGTCGCCACCGCCCGCGAGTACGACGACGTCGAGCTCCGCGATGTTGGCGGCGGCGATGCTGGACACCGCTTCCTGGGGAACCTCGATGGTCGCGATCAAGGCTCCGGTGCGGGCGTCGCGGCGTTCGAGGTGCTGACTGATACGACCGCCCGCGTCGAACGAGCCGGCGGCGATCCAGACGTCGCCGCCCGCCAGCGCGAGCGGGCGAGGGGGAACGAGTTGGGCAGGACTCGTGGCGACGACTTCGGGGGTCGGGAGAGCCGCGACCGACGTGGTTGTCGTGACGTCGTCGGCGATGACTCCGGGGTCGGCGTCGTCGCGCGCGGCAATGACGAGCGCGCCGGCGCCGACCACGATCACGATCGCCGCCGCCACGAGCAGTTGTGTGCGCCGAGGGCGCGACCGCGGCGCGCCGGCGACGGCGTCGTCGAGAACGCGCCCGTACGCGCGCAGCTGCTGTTCGAGGTCAATCGACATCGGGGACTCCCAGGCGGTCGCGCAACCGGGTCAACGCGCGCTCGAGGTGATTGCGCAGCGTCGATACCGAGCAATCGAGAACGGCCGCCGCATCGGCATAGGTGAGGTCATGTGCGTGGACGAGCAGCACCGCCGTGCGTTGTTGCGGAGAGAGCGCGGCGAGCGCGGCGGGTAGGCGCGGGTCGACATCGGGCAGTTCGGTGACAGGCACGGCCGGCAGCTGCACCTGGCGACGTCGGTAGCGGCGACTGCGGGACTGGCCAACCCGGAACAGGTAACCCGCGGGATTGTCCATCGCCACGAGGTCGGCCCAGTGTTCCCACGCGTACGCCATCGCGTCGGCGGTGGCTTCCGTCCCGACGTCGAGACCGCACCACGCTACGAGGGCCCGTCGCAGCCGCGGTTCGACTCGCGCCGCGAACTCGGCGAAATCCTCCCGTACCGGCAAGTCCACCACGCCCATCACCCCCAAAGACCCGGGGCTCCTCCGAAAGTGTCACACAGATCACACGAATGTGACCCACGGTGCGTAACCAATCTCGCGCCCTCCGGGTCGGAGGATCTGGAAGGCGAGGGCCTTCTGAGAACACCACCTTGGAGGTGGACGATGTACGAGTTCGCCGTCGTCGCGTTGCTGGCTCTGGCAACGCTGAAGTTGGTCGACTACGTCACCGACGTTGTCACGCCGCTGCGCGCATGGCGCTCGCTGCTCACGTTCGTCGTGGCCGTCGGCGCGACCGTCCTTCTCGACTACTCGGTCTTCGCGGGCTGGGGTGTCGACATCCGCAACGCCGACACGGGCGTCTGGATCACCGGCTTCATGGTCGCCGGCCTCACCGTGCCGTGGCGGGCGCTGTTTGCCTACCTCACGCACGACAAGGCCCGCAGCGACGAGACGCTGGGCGAGTCGGCGCACATCCGCGCCGCGTAGCAAGTAGCTCGCGCAGGGGGCGGCATCAACGCAGATGCCGCCCCCCGACGCGTTCCCCCCGGATTCACTCTTTCTCGCGCAGCTCCTCGAGCTCCTCGACCGACATCAACACGGTGCGCGCCTTCGAGCCTTCGGACGGGCCGACGATCCCCCGTCGCTCGAGGAGGTCCATCAAGCGGCCGGCGCGTGCGAACCCGACGCGCAGCTTGCGTTGCAGCATGCTGGTCGAGCCCAGGCCGCTGCGCACGACGAGTTCCATCGCCTCGTCGAGCAGCTCGTCGCCGTCATCGTCGACCTCGCCGG
>JBEVDP010000250.1:0-6214 GCA_040513235.1 Acidimicrobiia bacterium
CAACGCCGCGTGCCGCAACGCGCCGAGTCCGGCGACGCCCAGCAGCAGCACGGTCGCGGCGCGCGTCGGGAACGACGGGAGCGCCAAGACCGCGAGTAACGCCGCGGCGGCCGCCGCGGCCGCGCCGACGAACAGGGGCACGCCCGCACGCGGCGCGGCGACCGCACCGACCGCACCGAGCGCGACGGCACTCGCAACGGCTACCGCGCGCCAGGGTGACCCGGCGGCGGCCGGCCGGCGCCGCGGCGCGGCGGTCGGACGGCGCCGCGGCGCGGCGCCGTTCACGTCACCGCCGTTCGGGACTCGACCGCGCACACGACGTGTTCCGGCCACCCGTCGGGTGCGAGCGCGGGCGGTCCGCTGACTGCGCGGGCGAGGCGCTGACCCAGGGTGCGCGCGTCCGCGACCGGCTCGCAGACGGGGCCCTCGGTCTCGCGCGTGCAGAGCACGAGCAGCGCGCCCCGTGCGAGCACCGACCGGCCCAGCCCCGCCGCCAGGCTCGCCGCGTCCTCGGCCCAGTCCTGCGGTCCGCTGAGATCGACCACGAGCGCGAGGCCGAGGTTGGCCGGCGGGTCGTGCTCACGCACGACCAACTCCCCACGGCGCGCGCTCGACGGCCAGTGCACGAGGCGCGCGGCGTCGCCGGCCACGTACGGCCGTACCGCGCGCACGACCTCGAGCCCTGCCCCGTTGATCGACTGCTCCGCCGGTCGAACGGCAGTTTCCGGAATCGGACCCGGCACTGCGTGGGCGGCGCGTGGCCTGGGCGCGATCGTGATCGGCTCGGGAAGCGCGATGCGGGCCTGGCGCGTTCGGATGAACACGCCCAGCGGGGCCGAGGTGCGGATCTGGACACGGACGTGGTCGAAGACGCCGCGTCGCGTCGCGAGATGCGGCACGGTCCCAGTGGCCGGGACCGCAGTGCTCCACCAGCGGCCCGCCGGATCCAACACCCGCAGCTCGAGGCGCGCCGCACGCCCGTGGACCGAGACGCGCAGCTCCACCTCGTCGCCCACGGTCGCCTCGGGTGGCGCGACGACCGAGAGCGTGATGCGCGACAGCGTCGCAATCGGCCAGATCAACCCGACCGCGAACAGGGTGAACGCGAAGATCCCGACCGCAACTGCACGCTGCTCCCCCGAGACGCTGCCGGCTGCGACTCCGTAGGCGCCGAGCGCGAAGAGGGCGACCGCCGCGACAGTGAGTTCACCCGGGCCGTGCGCGCGCGCCGACCGGGTCTTGTTCATGAAGGTGCGGTGGGGGTCGGGCTGGAGACAGTGCCCGCGATTTCGGCAACGATGCGCGCTCCCACGGCGGGATCGAGGCCGCTCGTCAGCGCGATCCGGTGCCCGAGCGCGGCCGGCGCGACAGCCTTCACGTCGTCGGGCGATACGAAGTCGCGGCGCATCACTGTCGCGTGTGCGCGCGCCGCGTGGAGCAGGCCCAACGATGCACGCGGCGACGCGCCGAGCAGCACTCCCGGATGGACGCGCGTTGCCTCGACGACATCGAGGACGTAGTCGAGGACATTGTGTGCGCAATGCACCTCGCGGACCGCGGCGATCGTCGCGGTCAGCTCTGCGGGAGTCGTGACCGGGTCGATCGCGGCCAGCGCGTCGACACCGCCTTCGCCACCGAGGATCTCGCGTTCTGCGGCGCGACCGGGCAGCCCGAGCCCGGCGACCAACGCGAAGCGGTCGAGCTGGCTCTCGGGCAGCGGGAAGGTGCCCGCACTGCCGTAGGGATTCTGGGTCGCGACGAGGAAGAACGGCTGCGGAAGGGGGTGCGTGTCGCCGTCGACGGTGACTTGGTGCTCCTCCATCGGTTCGAGCAGCGCGGCTTGGGTGCGGGGCGAGGCCCGGTTCACCTCGTCGACGAGGACAACGTTGGCGAACACCGGCCCGGCGCGGAACTCCCATTCGCCGTTGGCCGGGCTGTACACAGACGTGCCCGTGACATCGGCGGGCAGCAGGTCGGGCGTGCACTGCACCCGCCCGAAACGGCCGCCGATCGCCGCCGCGAGCGACTTGGCGAGGAGCGTCTTGCCGGTCCCGGGGACGCCTTCGACCAGGAGGTGGCCGCCCGACAGCAGGGCAACCAGCGCCAGACGGACGGTTCCGGGCGCGCCTCGGATTGCGCTCTCGACGGCGTCGGAGAGTGCACCGGCTACCTGCCGAGGGTCGCGGGAGGGCCCCGACGATGGCGCGATCGACTGCTGCATGTTCATGGAAGGCTAGGCCACCAACTCGCCCAAACGGACCCCGGGACTCTCCGAATATCGGAGCATCGGGGCGCCACCTGATGGCCGAAATCGTTAATCGGGGAGGTCGGCGAGCTTGAGGTCGATCAGGTCCTCGAGCAGGTGCCCCAGCCATTCGATGAGTTCGGCGACAGGGATCGGGTCGTCCGCGCCGGATTCCGGCCCGGTCTCGCCGGCGACACCCGCGAGTGCGGCGAACGCCAGGCGGGCGTCGTTGACACTCAGCAGGAACTGCTCCTCGACCGCGCGATCGAGGGTGAAGTGGCGGCTGCCTTCGGGCCCGGGACTGGGGCGTTCGAGCGCCGCCTGGACCGCGTCGAGCGCGATCACCTTCTCGCGCACGAGGTCGTCGTGTACGAGCGACTGCCAATCGGTTTCGGCTTCCTCTTCCGTGGGGTCGAGATAGGCACGCGGGAAGAGGCGCTCCGTCGCGGCGTTGTCGCGCTCGGGCTGCAAGAGGAGCGCGCGCAGCTCCGCCAGCAACATCGTGAGCAGCGCGACCTCGCCCTCGAACAGCGTGAGTACGAGCTCGTCGTCGGTCCGCCGCTCGAATCGATACATCGCTGCCACCTATTCGTCGCGCTGGAGCGTCGCCCAGAGACCGTGCGCGTGCAGTCGAGCGACGTCGCCTTCGCACTTCTCACGAGTCCCATTGCTCACCACCGACTTGCCTTCGTTGTGAACTTGCAACATGAGTTTCGTCGCGTGCGCGCGCGAATAGCCGAACAGCTTCTGGAACACGTACACGACGTAGCGCATCGTGTTCACGGGGTCGTCCCAAACGATGACGACCCAGGGATGCGCGCCGACTATCTCTTCGCCGCCCAGCAGCTCCTCGACTGTGTCCGGGACGGTGATCGACTCGGTATCGGTGTCGAGCCGCACCGTCACGACTCCGGCGCGGGGCGGACGGTTTCTGCGATCCGCGACAACAGCCCGTTCACGAAGCGGCCGGAGTCCTTCGTCGAATACTGCTTCGCGAGTTCGACCGCCTCGGTGATGACGGCCGCGGTCGGGACGTCTGGCATCCAGCCCAGCTCGAAGGCGCCGATGCGCAACAACGCACGGTCGAGCACGGGCATCCGTTCGAGCGCCCAGTGCTCGGAGTACTTGCGGATCATCGCGTCGATCTCGTCGCGGTGCGCTTCAATGCCCAGCACGAGTTGTTGCGCGTATTCGTCGGGTGCCACGGGGAGCTCCGCGAGCAGCGCCGAGCCCGCGAGATTGCGTTGCTCGCTCTCGTAGGCGAGGCCGAGCGCTCGCTCTCGTGCCTCGCGCCGAGACGACACTGATCCTCCTGCCGGGCTCAGGCCCGGGAGAGATACTCGCCCGACCGCGTGTCGACCTTCACGCGCTCGCCGACGTTCACGAACAGCGGGACCTGGACGACGAACCCGGTCTCGAGCGTCGCGGGCTTGCGCGCGCCGGAGACCCGATCGCCCTGGATGCCCGGCTCGGTGTCGGTGACCGTCAACTCGACCGCCGCAGGGAGTTCGATGCCGACGACCTCGTCCTTGTAGGTGGGCAGGATGGCGGTGTCGCCTTCCTTGAGGTAGTTCGCAGCCACGCCGACCGCGCCTCGCGTCACGTGCAACTGGTCGTACGTCTCGTTGTCCATGAACACGTAGTCGTCGGACTCGCGGTAGAGGAACTGCATCTCGCGCTTGTCGATGACGGCCTGCTGCACCTTCTCGTCGGCGCGGAAGGTCCGGTCGAGAACCGCGCCGGTGCGGAAGTTCTTGAGCTTGGTGCGAACGAAGGCGCCGCCCTTGCCCGGCTTGACGTGCTGGAACTCCACCACGGTCATCAGACCTTCGGGGAGGTCCAACGCCATGCCGTTCTTCAGGTCGTTGGTCGAAATGCTCACAGCACGAGATCCTTGGGAGTAAGCGTCAGCGGCTCGGCGCCGTTCGCCGTGACGACGACCGTGTCCTCGATGCGGACGCCGCCGATACCGGGGAGATAGACGCCGGGCTCGACGGTCACGACGTCGCCGACGAGCAAGGTATCACGGGCTGTCGACGCGACTCGGGGCGCCTCGTGGATCTCCAAGCCCACACCGTGACCGGTCGAGTGCGAGAACGCGTCGGCCCACCCCGCGGCCGCGATGATGTCGCGCGATGCGCGGTCGATCTCGGAGCACGCGACGTCGGCCGCGACCGCGGCGCGGCCCGCCTGCTGGCTCTCGAGCACGACGTCGTAGAGGTGGCGGGCATCGACACCGGGATCGCCGACGGAGACGGTGCGCGTCATATCGGAGCAGTAGCCGTCGACGATGCAGCCGAAGTCACACACGATGAGCTCGTTGCGACCGATGACCCGGTCGCTCGGGTGCGCGTGCGGCTTGGCCCCGTTCGGGCCCGAGGCGATGATCGGATCGAAGCTGTTGCCACTGGCACCGCGTTCGCGCATGCCGAATTCGAGCGCGAGCGCGAATTCCTGTTCGGTGATGCCGTCGCCGAGACGCGGCAGCAACGCCTCGAACGCGTCGCTCGCGATCGCGCACGCGGCGCGGATGCGGTCGACCTCGCCCGCGTCCTTCACGCGTCGGAGCTCCTCGACCGGCGTGCCGCCGGGGACGACCTCGACGCCCTCGAACGCGCTGACGTAGTCGCGCTGTTCGGCCCACGTGACCGAGTGCTCCTCCAGACCGAGACGGGAATGCGCGCCGACCACTTCGGCGAGGATCTCGCGTTGGTTCGCCATCGTGAGCCCGATCTCGATGCGCGCGTTCACCGCCGCCTCGGTGATCTGCTCCTGCGACTGCGTGCGGTACCGACCGTCGGTGACGAAGAGTGCCTCGTCGGCGCTCACGAAGAGCGTGCCCGCCGAGCCCGTGAACCCGGTGAGGTAGCGCACATTGGCGAGCTTGGTGACGAGCAGCGCGGGCAGATCGTTCTCCGCCATCGCCGTCCGTAGGCGCGGGACACGGCCGGCGATGTCGAGGGGCGCAAGATTCATTGTTCCTCCAAGCGGGCTGCGACGCCTTCGATCGCGAGCCGGTAGCCGGTTCCCCGCAGCCCGGCGATCACACCGTCGACGACTGGTGTCAGTACCGAGACATGCCGCCACGGTTCGCGAGCGCCCGGGTTCGACAAGTGCAGCTCGATCTTGACACCGTCGAAGGTCGCCAGCGCATCGGTGAGTGCATACGCGTAGTGCGTGAACGCACCCGCGTTGATCACGATTGCGCCACAACGGCCGCGCGCGCCCTGGATCGCGTCGACGAGCTCGCCCTCGTGGTTGGACTGCAGGTGCTCGAGCTCGTGACCGGCCTTCGCCGCGGTTTCGCGGGCGAGGTCGACGAGCTCCGCGAGCGTCGTGGTCCCGTAGTGCTCGGGCTCGCGTTCGCCGAGCAGGTTCAGGTTCGGGCCCGAGAGCAACAAGATGGTCGCCATGGTTCTCCTTACGCCACGCCGATTGCGGCGAACGCCTTGCGGATGGCTGCCCCGTCGGGGTCGTCGACTCGCTCGATCCCGTTCGGACCCGGTAGCACGAACGTAAGACTGCCCGCCGACTTCTTGTCACGCGCCATCACCGCGAGCAGATCGTCGGCTGAGAGTCCGAGCGGTGCGACGACCGGGAGATCGAGGCCGCGCACGAGTGCAGTCGCCTGCTGCACCTGCGCGGGCGAGATCCGTTCCAGCGCGGCCGCCAACTCGAACGCGAACACGAGCCCGACCGCGACTGCCTCGCCGTGCGCGAGGCCGTGGGCGCCCACCGTCTCGAGTGCATGACCCGCGGGATGCCCGAGGTTCAGCGTCGCTCGCACGCCGGTGCGTTCGAATTCGTCGGCGGCAACCACGGCCGCCTTGGCCGCCGCGCACCGCAGCACGACCTCGCGGAGCATCCCCGGATCGCGGGCGAGCACCGCGTCAGCGCGCGTGGCCAACAACTCCTGCAGCGCGTCGTCGCCGAGCAGGTTCAGGTTCGGGCCCGAGAGCAACAAGATGG
>JBEVDP010000251.1:0-3854 GCA_040513235.1 Acidimicrobiia bacterium
TGCCGCTGCCCCAATCCTTCTCGCGGCTCCGAAGAAACCGGATGCCGTCGTCGACGTTGCCTTGCATCTCCAACGCGTGAACCACTGCGTGAATGCCCCACACGTCGTCAGGATTGCGCTCGACAGCGGCGAGGCCGGCGCGCGCGGCCCGCGCATAGTGGCCGGATTCTTCGAGACCGAAGGCATGCATGCCATGTACGAACCCGGTGTGCGGGTGCTCGGGATCGAAGTTCGGGAGCGAGCGGCCGACGCGGTCCCGTAGGTTCTGCGCGTCGCCGAGGAAGAAGTCGAGCAGGTGGCCCGCCACCAACGCGAGCACGTCGGTCGGCCACCGCACGAGCAGCTCGTCGAGCGTGCGTGCCGCTTCGTGCCAGCGACCCTCCACCCACGCGGTCACGGCGGCCACGTGAGCGGTCTCGCGATCGTTGAGCGGTAGCGCCGCGAGCCGGACCACTGCCTCCCGCGCCGCCGCGACATCCGGTTCGTCGGTCGACATGAGCAGGAGGTAGGCCATGAAGACCTGTCCCATGGGCAGGGCCGCGGCATCGGCCGCGATCTCCTCGGCGGCCGGCACCACATCAGGGTGGTATCGCAGCAGCCGGTCGAGCGCATGGTCGTACGCAGCCACCTTCTCGGCCGCGCCGGAGGTTTCGTTGCCGTGGGCATCGCGGGTCGGGGCAGATGTCGTGATCGTCATGCGGCGAGTCTGCACGACGCACCTCGCAGGAGGATTGCAGCGGGATAGCAGCCCGTCGCAGCCCAAAGCCCGTACGGTGTGCGACCGTGCAGTTCCGAGTCCTTGGTGCGGTGGAGCTGATCGATCCCGACGGACGCACGGTCACGCTCGGGAGTCCGACCCAGCGACGGATCCTTGCCGTGCTGCTCGCCCGCCTCGGCGAGACAGTCGCGCTCGACACGCTCGCCGAGGCGGTGTGGGGCGACGTTCCTCCGGCGAGTGCAGTGGCGACACTGCGCACCTACATCTCGCGTCTGCGCTCTGTTCTCGGCGACGCCATCGTGAGTCGAGGCGCGGGCTACGCGCTCGCGGTGGCACCCGACGCTGTCGATGCCGGATGCTTCGAATCGATGCACCGCGACGCCGGGCGCGCAGAACCGGCGGCGGCTGTTGCGACTCTCGACGCGGCCCTCGGCCTCTGGCGCGGCTCGGCTTTCGCGGAGCATGCCGACGTCGCGTGCATCGCGCCCGCGGCACGTCGGCTCGAGGAGTTGCGGCGTAGCGCCTCCGAAGCACGGGTTACCGCACTGTTGCGCGCGGGCCGCGCCGACCGGGCAGTCGCCGCGGCGGAAGCGCTCGTGACAGCCGAACCACTGTGGGAGGGTGCCTGGGCGGGGTTGATCGAAGGTCTCGCGACGCAGGGACGGGCGGCCGAAGCGCTGCGTGCGTTTCAACGCGCCGTTGCGGCGCTCGCCGACGCCGGGCTCGAGCCGTCGGACGTACTGCGCGAGAAAGAACGGATGGTGCTCGGCGGCGAGCCGGCCCGCACCGAGGCACTGCCCGAGACACACGCACCTCGGCCGGGTACCCAGCCTCCCGCCCTGCGCGCGCCGATCTCGACCTTCGTCGGTCGTGAACACGAGGTCGCATACCTCGTCGAACTCCTCGAAACGGCGCGGATCGTGACGCTGGTCGGCACCGGAGGCGTGGGCAAGACGCGACTCGCGATCGAGACCGCGCGTGCAGCAGCGAGCCGCCGAACGCTCGGCGCTCGGCTCGTCGAGCTCGCCGAGATCCGTGACACTGCCGGCGTGGCGGATGCCGTCGCCGCCGCGCTCGGCCTCAACACGGAGGGCGAAGCCGCGATCGACGTGCTCGACCGGGCCGGTGCCCTCGACGCGCTCCTCGTGCTCGACAATGCCGAGCACGTGCTCGACGCCGCGGCCGATGTCGTCACGCGTGCCGTCGGGCGTGGTGTCGGGCTGCGTGTGCTCACGACGAGCCGCGAGCGCCTCGGAGTCGACGGCGAGCACGTCCGGCCGGTCGCCCCGCTCGCGACCGACACCGCGGGCGCCCCCGCGCGGCGGCTCCTCGTCGAACGGGCTGCGGCCATCGCGCCAAACCTGACCGTCGAGATCGACGACGAGCTCGTCGCCGGTGTCGTCAGGCGGCTCGACGGACTCCCGCTCGCGATCGAGATGGCCGCGGCGCAGCTGTCGACGATGTCGCTCATCGAACTCGACGCCGAGCTCGACCGTTCTCTCGGGACGCTGCGCACGCCACATCGGCATGCCCCAGCGCGACACCAGACGCTCAGCGCCGTCCTCGAGTGGTCCGAAGCGCGACTCGAAGACGACGAGCGCGCAACGCTCGCCGACCTTGCGGTCTTCGCCGGATCGTTCACCGCTGAGGATGCGGTGGCGGTGCTGGGAAGGCCGGAAGTCGGGCACACGCTGCGCTCGCTCGTCGACCGTTCGTTGGTCACGATCGATCGGACCGGACCGGGCACGCGTTATGCGTTGCTCCAGACGGTTCGAGAGTTCGTAACCGAGCGCCTCGCAGGCTCCATCCGCGCACCCGAGCTCGCCGCTCGTCACGCCGAGCGGTTCCTCGCGATCGCGGAGCAGGCTGACCGCCAGTTGCGAACCGCCGACGAGGCGACCGGACTCGCGCTGATCGAGGCCGCCTTCGCCGACGTGCGCGTTGCCCATCAATGGGCGCGGGAGCACGAGCCGACCCTGGCGGCCCGGTTGTCGGTCGCGCTGTACCTATACGCGTCTCGAGGGCTCGTGGACGAGCCGCTGCGGTGGGCGGAGCTCACGATCCCATTGCTCGCGAACGATGACCCCGCTCTGCCTTCGCTGCTCGCCTCGGCCGCGACGCGATCGATCAATCGGAGTGATCTCGACGAGGCACGTTCGATCGCACAACGCGCCGTCGCACTCGGAGGTGCCGGCCAGGCCGCGATGCACGCGCTCGAAGCACTCGCCGAGACCTGCTTGTACCTGGGCCGGCTCGAGGAGTGCCACGCGGTAGCCGCGGAATACGCGCGTCGCTCCGAGGTCGTCGGTGACATGTACTCCTACGTCCTGGCGCGCGTGAATGTCGCCCTCTCGCTGCGCTACGACGACGCGGCGGTCGGCCCCGAGGCAATCGCCGACCTTTCGGCACGGCTGTCGGATCCAAATCCGACCATGCGCGCCTGGATCGCCTACACGAACGGAGAGTTGATCGGCGACGCCGACCCCGAGGCCGCGCTCGCGCAGTATCGCGAGGCGTTCCAGCTCGCACGTTCGGTCGAGAGCCGTCTGGCCGAGGGCGTCGCGCTCGTGTCGACATGCGCCCTCCGGGCTCGGGCCGGTGACGTGCCCGGCGCACTCTCGGAGTTCGCGGAAGTGATCGAGCACTGGGCCCGGCTGGCCGACCACACGCACCAGCTCACCACCTTGCGCAACCTCGCCGTACTCCTCCAGCGTGCCGGCGCGCCCGACGCGACAGCCGAGTTGCTCGGCACGCTCGAACTGGACGACTCGACCTACGGACAGGAGGCAGAACGGCTCGGCGCGGTGCGCGAGTGGGCGCGCGCGGAACTCGGCGACGAATCGTTCACGACGCGTGTCGCCGCGGGCCGGAAGCGGGACATCAGCGCCGCGGCGTCGTGGTCCCTCGACGTGCTCACGCGCCTGCGCCGCCAAATGGGTGGGAACACGTTCGGCGCAACGTGATGACGCGACCAAAGCAGCACGCCCTCGCGTGGCAATCAGGCGCCAGAGGTTCTTTGTGGGCGGTAGAGGACTCGAACCTCCGACCTCAGCCGTGTGAAGGCTGCGCTCTAACCAGCTGAGCTAACCGCCCCTGAGCGGTCGATGAGACTACCAACTTGCGTGAGATGACCGCC
>JBEVDP010000252.1:0-3637 GCA_040513235.1 Acidimicrobiia bacterium
TTGCCGTAACGCACCTTGTCGACGTCGAAGTCGGAGCCGATTCCCGCGCCGATCGCAGCGATCAGCGACTGGATCTCGGTGTTGGCGACGACCTTGTCCATCGACGCGCGTTCGACGTTCAGGATCTTTCCCCGCAACGGCAGGATCGCTTGCGACTTGGGATCGCGCGCATCGCGCGCCGAACCACCGGCGGAATCGCCCTCGACGATGAACAACTCGGTCCCTTCGCGGCCGCGCCCCGCGCAGTCGGCGAGCTTGTCGGGCATACCCACGCCGTCGAGTGCGGTCTTGCGGCGCGTCAACTCGCGCGCCTGCTTCGCCGCCGTGCGAGCCTTGGCCGCATTCAGCGCCTTGGCCACGATCGCCTTGGCCGGGTTCGGATGTTCCTCCAACCAGCGTCCGAAATGCTCGTTCGTCGTGCGTTCCACGAGGGAACGGATCTCCGTGTTGCCGAGCTTCGCCTTCGTCTGACCTTCGAACTGCGGGTCGGCCAAGCGCACCGAGACGATCGCAGTGAGACCCTCGCGCACGTCGTCGCCCTGGAATGCGGTGTCCTTCGCCTTCAACAGGTTGCCGGCTTTGGCGTAACGGTTGATCGCCTGCGTCAGCGCGCGCTTGAAGCCCTCGGCGTGCATCCCGCCCTCGGTTGTGGAAATTCCGTTGGCGTAGGAGTGCAGCCCTTCGTTGTACGCGGTGTTCCACTGCCACGCGACCTCGACCTCGCCCTCCGGACCACGGTCGGAGAACGAGCCGACGTCTTTGAACAATGGTTCCTTGGCGTGGTTCAAGTGGCGCACGAAGTCGACGATGCCACCATCGAACTGGAACGTCTGGGTGTGCTTGTGCCCAGGCCGCTCGTCTCTGAACACGATCGCAAGCCCGCGGTTCAAGAACGCCATCACCTGGAGTCGTTCCATCACCGTCGACGCGCGGAACTCGACGTCGTCGAACACGTCGGGGTCGGGATAGAACGTCACCGTCGTTCCGCTCTGGCCGCGCTTGGCCGCGGCGACGACCTTCAACTTTCCCTGCGGGACGCCGGGCTTCACGGCGCCCTTCACCTTCTCGGGCGCGTACTCCTGGCGGTAGGTCTTTCCGTCGCGCACGACTTCGAGCACGAGGTGCCTCGACAGCGCGTTCACGACCGAAACGCCGACACCGTGCAAACCGCCCGACACTTTGTAGCCGCCGCCGCCGAACTTGCCGCCCGCGTGCAGCGTCGTCATCACGATCTCGGCCGCCGAACGACCCTTGTACTGCGGGTGCTCGTCGACCGGGATCCCGCGACCGTTGTCGATCACGCGCACGCCGCCGTCGGCGAGCAGAAAGACGTCGATGCGGGTGCAGTAGCCCGCCATCGCTTCGTCGACCGCGTTGTCGACCACCTCCCACACGAGATGATGCAACCCGCTCGGGCCGGTCGATCCGATGTACATCCCCGGCCGCTTGCGCACGGGGTCGAGCCCCTCGAGCACCTGGATGTGTTCGGCCGAATAGTCGCCCTTTGCCACTTGCTACCTACCCGCCGTCCGTCGCTCGGCGGCCTTCGGCGTGCTGTCTCGCTCCTCCACGCTTCGCTCCTCCATTGACCGTGACGATAGGGGACCGCTGAGACGAGATCGCGGTTCGAAGCGTCAGGAGCACCGGAGCTACTCACGGCGCAACTGCTCGAGAGACGAGACGCGCGCGACGACCACGTCGGCACTCGCCGGAGCGGCGGCGTGGGACCGGTAGGTGGTAAATCTGCGCCATGCCCACCACCTTTGTCGGACCCGACGCCCTACTGAGCGCGGTCGGTTCCGAGTTCGGCCCGACCGAGTGGATCACGATCACGCAGGATCAGATCGACAAGTTCGCGGCGGCCACCCTCGACGACCAGTGGATCCACGTCGACACCGAACGGGCGAGGTCCGGCCCGTTCGGGACGACCATCGCGCACGGGTACCTGACGCTGTCACTCGCGAGCCATTTCCTCGCCGACCTGGTGCAGGTCGACGGCATCTCGATGGGCATCAACTACGGCTGCGAGAGGGTCCGCTTTCCCGCGCCGGTCCCCGTCGGGTCGCGGCTGCGCGGCCGGGGCGAAATCCTCGCGGTGAAGGAGGTACCGGGCGGCGTGCAGACGACGACCCGGATCACGATCGAACGCGAGGGCGGCGACAAGCCGGCGGCGATCGTCGAGACAGTGTCGCGGTACCTCTCGTGAGCGCGAGCGCGCTCGACGCCTTCCGCCTCGACGACAAGGTTGCCATCGTCACCGGTGCCGGACGGGGAATCGGCGCGGCGACGGCTCGAACCTTCGCCGACGCGGGCGCCGACGTGGTGCTTGCGGCGCGCACCAAGGAACAGCTCGACGCCGTCGCCGCCGACATCGACGCGCGCGGCCGGCGCGCGCTCGTGGTGCCCTGCGATGTCAACGACAACGACGCGGTCGCCGAGCTCGCGGCTCAGACGCTCGACGCGTTCGGGCGAATCGATGTGGTCGTGAACAATGCCGGGGGCACGATGCCGCGGCCGTTCCTCGACACCAGCCCGGGCTTCCTCGAACGATCGTTCCATTTCAACGTCACGACCGCGTTCGTCCTGAGCAAGGCTGCGGTGCCCCACATGCTCGAAAGCGGCGGGGCCATCGTGAACATCTCCTCCGCGATCGGCCGTCTACGAGACCGCGGGTTCGTGGCGTACGGAACGGCGAAGGCCGCCCTGTCGCACATGACCCGGCTTATGGCGGCCGACCTCGCGCCCAAGGTGCGCGTCAACGGCATCGCGGTCGGGTCGATCGCCACGTCCGCGCTCGAGGTCGTGCTCGAGGACGACGCCGTGCGCGACGAAATGGTGCGGCGCACGCCGCTGAAGCGTCTCGGCGAGCCGGAGGACATCGCCCGCTGCGCGCTCTATCTCGCCTCGCCCGCCGCCGCGTTCGTCACCGGGAAGCTGTTCGAGGTCGACGGCGGTCTCGAAGAGGCGAACCTGGAGATGGGTCTTCCGGACCTCTAACGCGTCCCAGCGCCGGTGATCCGTTTGCGCCGCACCGGCGGCCGGTACGGTCCAAGACATGGCTACCGTCCGAGAGAAAGACGTGGACACGCTCGCCCGCCAGATCGTCGCGGCGGCCGCGCCCGACGCGGGGGCGCGGCTGCGTTCCACGTTCGACGTCAATGCCCAAATGCTCCGCTGGGCAACGGCCCGGCCGCACTTCAAGACCGGGCTCTTCCGTTTCGTCGACGTGTTCCCGGCCTGCACGTCGGCTGATGACGTCCTCAACCACCTCGATGAGTACGTGCTCACGGACGACACCCCCGGGATCGTGCGCGCGGGTCTGCGCACCGCGCACGTTGTGCCGTTCGGCTCCCGACTCGCGCGCGCCGGCGCTCGCTTCGGCATCCGCCGGATGGCCGAGCAATTCATCGGCGGCGCCGATCCGGCGGCGGCGACCGCCGAAGCCGGTGCGCTGTGGGCGGCGGGGTTCGCGACCACGGTCGATCTCCTCGGCGAGAAGACCCTCACGATCGCAGATGCTGACGCGTACGCGGCGCGGGTGCGGGCGATGCTCGCCGCGCTGGTCTCGGGCGCGGCCACATGGCCCGCGCAGCCACTGCTCGACCGTGACCCTTGGGGCTCGCTGCCCCGCGTCAAC
>JBEVDP010000253.1:0-6539 GCA_040513235.1 Acidimicrobiia bacterium
GCGCGTCGTCGTGACCGCGTTGCAACCGCGCGCGACGGCCTTCGAACGCACGCATACCGCCGTCATCGGAGACGTCGTCGACAACGGAGTAGTACCGGCATGAAGAACCGCGCGCTCATCAGCGCCGACAATCACGTGTTCGAACCCGTCACCTTGTGGCAGGAACGGCTGCCGCGCGCAATGGCGGAGCGTGGTCCGCGCACCCAGGTCGTCGACGGCTGGGTCGTCATGGCGATCGAGGGCATGCCGAATCGCAAGCTCACGCGCGCGAAGGACACGAGCGAGTCGGCGCTGGCGGCCGGGCTGGCCGCGATGCCGGGTGGTGCCAGCCTCGACCAGCGCCTCGCCGACATGGCGAGCGACGGCGTGGTCGCGGAGGTGATCTACCCGACGTTCGGGTTGTTCATCGACATGGTTCCGGCGCCCGACCTCCAGATGGCGTGTGCGCGCGTCTACAACGACTGGCTCGCCGAGACCTTCCTCGGCCGTTCGGAAGTGTTCGTGCCGAGCGCGGTGGTCCCGATCCGCGACGTCGAGGGCGCCACTGCCGAGCTCGACCGTGTGGTCGAACTCGGCTTCCGTTCCGCGATGATCCCGACGACGCCGCCGGAAGGGACGCGCTACAACCAACCCGACTTCGATCCGGTCTGGGCGGTGGCGAGCGAAGCGCGCCTCCCGCTCTCGTTGCACACGGGAACCGGCGCGCTGCCGCAGCACGAGCGCGGGCCGGGTGGCGCGGTGATCAACTACGCCAAGGTCGGCCTGCTCTCCGCGGAGACGCTGTGCTACTTCGCCGCATCCGGTGTGCTCGAACGCTTCCCCGACCTGCGGCTCGTGTTCGTCGAGACCGGCGCGGGTTGGTACGCGTACTGCTGCGAACGCATGGACGAGGCATTCGAGGAGCACGAATCGTGGGTGAAGCCGAAACTCGCCGAGCCGCCGTCCGCGTACGCCAAGCGCCAGTGCTCGGTGACACTGGGTGCCGATCGCGCGCCGTTGCTCACGCGCGAGATCACCGGCGTCGAACCCCTGCTCTGGGCGAGCGACTATCCGCACCCCGAAGGCACGTTCCCCGAGAGCCAAGCCGTGGTCACGCGCATCTTCGAAGGTTTGCCCGAGAACGAGATCAGCGCCATCGTCGCCGGCAACGCCGCACGCCTGTATGGGATCAAGGTCGCGTGAGGGAGCGTCGGGAGGCGGGTATCCCGCCGAGCAGCGAGCGGGGCCCCAGCGGCCCGGCCCGAGGAGAGGCAGGGCGCAGCGACCGGAGGGGAGCGGAGCCCGGAGTCGACCCATGTACGTGGGCCAGGAGCGGGCAAGCGTGAGGGATCAGACCGCGATCGTCGGCGTCGGCGCGACGCCCTACTACCGGCGAGGCGAATCTGTTCCGCAACTCCCGATGGAACTCGCCGGGAAGGCCGTGCTCGCCGCGCTCGCAGACGCCGGGCTGACGGTCGACGACCTCGACGGGTTTGCGCTCTACAGCATGGGCTTCGATACCTCGCTGTTCGCGCAGTGGCTCGGCGTGCCCGAAGTTCGCTTCACGGCAATGCTCACGGGCGGCGGCGGGGGCGCGGCGGGATCGGTCGGGCTCGCGTCGGCGGCGATCGTGAGCGGCCAGGCCGAGTGCGTCGTGTCGGTGATGACGTTGCAACAGGCCGGCAACCGGTTCGGTGCGTCGTACGCGCCGCGCGGCAGCGGGCCGGCGGCGACATACAGCGCCCCGCCGTCACCCGAAGGAAACTTCGTTCAACCCTCGGGCCTGATGGCACCGGGACAGATGTTCGCCGTGCTCGCACAACGGCACATGCACCTGTACGGCACGACGCGCGAGCACTTCGCAGAGGTCGCGATCTCGACGCGCGCGAACGCCGTCAGACGCCCGACGGCGTTGATGCGGGACCCGCTGACGCGCGAGCAGTACTTCGACGCGCGGATGGTTTCCGATCCGCTGTGCCTCTACGACTTCTGCCTCGAGTGCGACGGCGCGGTCGCGGTCGTCACCACCTCGACGGCGCGCGCACGCGACCTCCGGCAACCGCCGGTGTACGTGATGGCGTCGGCCAACGGCGGGCACGGCCGCTGGGGGCAGGCGATCACATGGTTCGGAATGCCCGATGAATACTTCACGTCGTCGGGGCACCGGCCGGTGGCAGCGCGCCTGTACGAGATGGCGGGCGTCGGACCCGACGCCGTCGACGTCGCGCTGCTGTATGACCACTTCAGCCCGATGGTCATCATGCAGCTCGAGGACTACGGGTTTGCACCCATCGGCGAAGGCGGGCCGTTCGTCGGCGACGGCAACATCCGCTGGCCCGACGGCAGCCTGCCGGTGAACACGCACGGCGGAAACCTCTCGGAGGCGTACATCATCGGCATGACCCACGTGATGGAAGCGGTCGAGCAACTGCGCGGCACCGCCGTGAACCAGGTCGACGGAGCCGAGGTCGCGCTCGTGACCGGGGGGCCCGCGTCGATCCCGGTGTCGTCGCTGATGTTGCGGAGTGCGCGGTGAGCGAGCGGCGCGAAGCTCGTAGCCCGCGGAGCAACGAGCGGGGCCCGAGCGGCCCCGCTCCGCACGACCACCGGACAAGCATGACGCCCGCGGGCGTGCCGCCGGCGGAGGTGATCCACCTGACACCGAGCGTGTGGACCGAGCCGTTCTGGACGGCGACCGCCGAGCATCGTCTCGTCCTGCCGCGCTGCACCGCGTGTGGCGCGTACCGGTTCCCTCCGAGCCCGTTCTGCCCGCGGTGCCGCGCGCAAGACGTCGAGTGGATCGAACACGACGGCAACGGCGAGATCTACTCGTTCACGGTGATCCGGCACGCGGTGATCCCTGCGATGAAGGACTCGCTGCCGCTCGTGGCTGCCGTCGTCGAGCTCCCGGGTACGGGGTGTCGCCTCATCGGCAACATCGTCGACATCGAACCCGAAGCCGTGCGTATCGGAATGGCCGTGCGGGTGGACTGGTACGACGTGCGCGACGGCTGCACGATCCCTATCTTCCGAGTCGCGGGGCCGTGACGACCGGTCGGCGCACGCTCGCCGACGTGATGCGCGGTCACGCGCTTACCCGTCCGGATGCAGTTGCGTTCGCCGACCGGGATGTGTCGCTCACCTGGGCCGACACGGCGCGCCGGGTCCACCAGTGCGCGAACGCGCTCGCTACCGCCGGCGTCTGCCCCGGTGATCGGGTGCTGTGGCTCGGCCAGAACTCGTTCCGTCTTTCGGAGCTCTTGCTCGCGTGTTGCGAGATTGGCGCGATGTTCTGCCCGGCCAACTGGCGCCAGCAACCCGACGAGCTTGCGTTCGTCATCGACGACCTCACGCCTACCGTGATCGTCGGTCAGCACGAGGAGGTTGGCGACACGGTGCGCGCCGGCCGCGACCGCGCGCAACACCGCGCCGCACGCTGGCTGTGGCACGACGGTCCCGACAACGAATACGAGACGTTCGTCGCGAACGGCGGGACCGACGACCCTAACGCCGACGCTGGAAGCGACGACCCGCTGCTGTTGATCTACACGGCCGCGTTCGACGGCCACCCCAACGCGGCGATGCTGCCGGCGCGCGCGCTCATCGCGCAGGGCTTGCTCATGGCGCCGTGGTCGGGCGTCGACGACAGGTACGTGTTCCTCAACTCAGGGCCGCTGTTCCATATCGGGACGTTGATGCCCCATCTGTCGACGTTTGTCATGGGTGGCACGAACGTCTTCGTGCGGCGCGCGGAAGGCGACGACGTCGCGCGTGCGATCGCGCAGCACCGCTGCACGGGCGGCTTCGTCGTGGGACCAATGGTGGACGCGATCGTCGCGGCCAACGCCGACGGCCGCTACGACCTGTCGTCGTTCCGAGGCCGGCGCGGGAATGCGGTGTTCGACACGTGGGTCCAGCCCGACGATTCGCCTTGGGGCCGGCGCGCCGGCGGGTACGGGCAGACCGAACTGATGGGTATGGCGACGTTCAAACTGCTCGCGCCTCACGGCCAAGGTGCCCACGGGCGCCCGTCGCCGCTCGTGACGCTTCGCATCGTGGGCCCCGACGACGAGGAACTGGCACCCGGCGACGTCGGCGAGATCGTGGCGCGCGGTACGACCGCCATGTGCGGCTACTGGAACCGTCCGGCCTTGAACGAGCATCGCTCGCGCGGCGGCTGGCACCACACCAACGACCTCGGACGGTTCGAGGCCGACGGGACGTTCACGTTCGTCGGGCCGAAGACCCGCATGCTCAAGTCGGCGGCCGAGAACATCTATCCCGTCGAGATCGAGAACTGCATCAGGGAGCACCCCGCGGTGCGGGACTGCGCGGTGATCGGAGTGCCCGACCTCGTGTGGGTGCAGTCGGTGACTGCCATCGTCGTGCCCGTCGCGGGAGCAACCGTGACGCAGGCCGAGATCGTCGAGCACTGCCGTACCCGAATTGCGTCTTACAAGAAGCCGCGGTCGGTCGAGTTCACCGACGCGCTGCCACGCCGCGGGTACGCGGTCGACTACGACGCGCTCGATGCCACGTACGGCGGCGGCGGTTACCCCGGCGGCACGACCCGCAGCGTGTGAATCAGGGCATGCCAGTCGAGGTCATGCCTACTTCACGGCGGCAGACCCCATGGCCCATCGATGGCACAACCGCTGCCGTCCGCCAGTGTCCGCCGTCGTCGGCGTAGATGCGCTGACCAGCCATGACGGTCCACCGACGTCATGCGAGCAGAACGGCTCCTATGCGCTGCCTTCTAAGAGGCGTCGGATCAAGGCCTTGGCCGTGTCCGGTCGCTCGGCCCCTGATGTTTCGATCGTGGCGTCCCAATGCTCAGAGCGCGCACGATCTACAGCCTGCTGATAGGTCTCCCTCGCCTCCCGCTCCGGGACCTGGACCTTCCGAGCCGTTCGACCCCGCAGACGCGCGAGCGTCTCCTCCAAGGGTGCGCAGATCCAGATGCGGACCACGCGGTGACCGGCGTCTTCCACATTGCGGATCAGCTTGTAATCGCTCTCCCATGCGCCGGTGACTTCGGCGGACACAGCGGGATACCAAGAGAGCGCATCGAGCACAGCACTTTGAACCGGACTCAGCCATCCATCGTGAGGATCGGGGCGCGATCCTCTCTCCAGGAGATCGAGGATGAGTAGGTCGGCGTCGACGTAGTGGACACCGAATTCGCGCCCAGCGCTGTCGGCCGCCCAAGACTTCCCGACACCCTTTGGCCCAGCCAGAACAAGAAGCGTTCCCAGACGCATGATGCCCGCCCGCGAGCGCTGCATCCACCGCGAGGGACTGGCGGGTCGCGCGATGCCCGAACAGCCCGCTCTCACCCGTCATCCGGCGCCTTCGAGAGTGCTGAGAATCTCCTCGATCACTCGTTCGTGCTCCTCGACGAGAGGATGGTGCCCAACGCCGGCCAGAGAGACTCGACGCAGGTGCGGCACTCCGCGCTCGAGGAGTTCAGCACCGGCCACAAACGCCGCGTCGTTTGCACCGTGAACGACGAGGACGGGGCAAGTGATCTCGTCGAGCTCGTCACAGAGATCCGTCTTGAAGGCGAGACGTTCGAGGCTCGCGGCATTGTCGTTGTCGGCAAGGACTTCTCGCCGCCCTACCTCCTCGTCAAACTCACGTTTGCCTTCCTGAAGCACCTTCATGATCGAGTACCGGGCGAGCGTCTTCGCCTCAGAATCACGCCGCCAACTCCACCAGCCGAGATAGCCGACGGCTCGCGCCGTCATCCGGCTCAGGCGGATCAGCCCCAACGCCCGCAGCGTTGGCAACGCGGCCCGTCGCATGGTCCCTGCAGGCGAGCACGCGAGAAGGACCATCCCATGGCACCGTTCCGGGTGGCGCAAGGCATAGTGAAGAGCGACGAAGCCACCCATGGAGTGAGCGAGCAACGTCACTTGCTCGAAGCCGAGGTGCTGCGAAGCTCGTCGACGTCGTCGGCAAGGCACTCGAACGTATAGCTCTCCTGCGAAGCCGTCTCCGATCGACCGGAGCCGCGGTAGTCATGGAAGACGAGGGTCGCTCGGTGATCGAGATCGGCGAGATCACCAACTAGGTACTCGTAGGTAGTGCTCGGACCGCCGTGACAGACGATGACGGGCATTCCGTCACCGCGCACGCAGTACGCGATCCTGACGCCATCACTCGTCTCGAAGTGCGACACGCAACAGACTTGCACCCAACACAAAGAGGACGAGAGATGCACGGCCGTCCGGCCCCGAACTGCTCGCCGCGGTCCCTCCACGTGCCCTACGGAACGGGAAACCGGGGTCGCGAGCGCGTTGTGCATTCACCTGTGCAGTAGCCCTGACCTGCACAGACTCCTGCACAGGTGAAGTTCGGGCGCGGGGCCCGCAGACCGGGCGGTATTGGCGCGCGTCGCCGTAGGCAACGTCGCGGTTGGTGGCGCGAACAGCTCGCGGGATCGGCGCTATGCCGTATCGGGCATGTGCTCGGCGAGGAACTTCTCGGCCGCTTCGTAGAACCGCAGCCGGTTCTCGGGCTTGGCGAACCCGTGGCCCTCGTCGGGAAAGAGCATGTAC
>JBEVDP010000254.1:0-8243 GCA_040513235.1 Acidimicrobiia bacterium
GCCGATGGCCGCCGCGGCCTCGGCTTGCGCAAGGACGGCTTCGGCCGGTTCGAACGACCCAAGCTCATGCAATGCCTCCCCGAGGAGCAATCCGGCTTCCGCGCTCGACCGACTCAGCTGCGCGGCCCGCGCCAGCCGCTCGACCTGCGGGAAATCGTGAGCCCAGCGTGCGAGTCTCGCCGCCTCCAACAACAATTCTGCATCGGCAGGCACGCCGGCTTCGACCCGCGCGGTCGCGATGCGAAGCGGATCTTCACGGCGGCGCGCGCCGAGACGTTCGAGTCGGTCGGCGTGGTCGGCCAAGAGACGTCGACGAGACAGACTGGGCATCGCGGCCCGGAGAATCTCGCCGTACAACGGATGGGCGAGTGCGATCCGGTTCCGGCGGCCGTCGGACTGAACGGTGAGCACGCCGGAACGCTCCAGATCTTCTAGGAGGAGCACGTCGAATCTCGCTTCGAGCGTTGCGAGGCCGGTCCGTTCGCACACGGCCAGCACGTCGAGTGCTTCGCGCGCGACGGGCCCGAGCTCACGCACACGTTCCTCGACCAGCTCGCGCAGCGGCGCCGTCGTGACCAACGGGCCCGTGAGCTGCCACACGCCGTGGTTGTCGCTCAGGCGGCTATCCGTGAGCGCGCCGAGCACCAACTCGCGAATGAACAGTACGTTGCCGCGACTGGCCGACCACACGGCCTCGGCAGTCGCGGGCGACACCGGTCCGCGCAACACGAGGTGCAGCAGGGTGTCGACGCCGATCTCGTCGAACTCCTCGAGGTCGACGCGCCGCACGCGCGCCCGTTGCCACAGGCTCGCGAGCGACTCCGGGACAGCCTCCGCGGATCGTACCGTCGCCACGAGGAACACGAGATCGGCATCGACGAGCTGTGCAATCAGGATCGCCGACGTGGGATCCAACCAGTGCAGATCGTCGACGAAGAGGACGAGCGGACCCCGATCGCCTTGGTTCCTGAGTTGCGGCGCCACCGCGTCGAACACCGCGACGAGATCGCAGCGCACGTCGGCCAAGCCGGGTGGCAGCAAGTGCGCGAGGGCACCGAGCGGAGTCGACTGCAAGGCCGCGCCGGCTGACGCGCGCGCCACCGATCGGCCTCTCCGATGCGCGACCGAGAGACACTCGTCGCCGAGTCGGGTCTTGCCGACGCCCGCGTGCCCGTAGACAACAAAGCCATGAGCGCGCGGGTCGTCGAGCGTGTGCTCGAAGAGCTCGATCTCCTCGAAGCGGCCGACGACCGGCCACTGCAACGGAACGGGTGCGCGACTCGCAGGCGCCGCGCGGTGGCCCATGCGGTCGACGGTACTGGACGCCGCGCGCTGTGTCGAAGGATGCCGAGACTGAGGGCGACCTTCTCTAGGCGGCGCGCGCAACGACATCCGGCACCGGCACCGGCGCCGGCACCGGCTGCCGGCGGGCCAGCGCGGCGCGCCAGACCGAGTCGGGGATCCCGCGCAGGTATCGAGGTGTGCACATGGGGCGCTCGCTTCTCTCGGGGGTTGTTCCTCGCAGCCAAGCGGTTCGCGCGCGTGATGTCCTGAGCACGCGGTGCTCAGCTGGTCCGGCGCCTTGCTCAGTGCCGCGGGCCGAGCACGCGAGCCCGAGCGGCCGGCCGCGATGCGGTCGGCCAACTGCTACGAGGCGTCCGGGATCTCGCCGGTGAGCACGACGATGCCCGACGACTCGGGACCGGCGCCTTCTTGCTGGATCGTCACCGTCATGGTCGGGTAGTCGGTTGCGTCGACGCCCGACCAGAGCTCGATCGGGCCGTCGCCGTCACGCGCGTGGAACGTCCCGATCGGCACCGAGCCGCCGGGGCCCTTCATCCACGCCTGGTAGAAGGTGCCCGGCTCCGCCGGCGGCAGGTCGCTGATGTCGAGCGAGATCGAGAGGCCGGAACCGGTTGCTTCCACGGTCGCCTCGCCGCTCGCGCCGGCGATGACGTCGGTGGCGGCGAGCGCGAACTGTTCACCGCCGCCGCCGCTGTCGCGGGTCGCGAGCACACTGCCGACCGCAACCACGACGAGGAGTGCGGCCGCGACTGCGAGCACCGGGCGCATCCAGTTCCGCTGTGGTCGCGGCGGTGCGGGTGCCGCCTCGCGAGGTGTCGCGCCGACGGCCGCAACGATGCTGTCGGCCAGCTCGGCCGGCGGATCGGCCCACATGTGCTCGCTGCTCAACATGCGCCGGAGGTCGTCGAGTTCGGCGCGCGCGCCGGCGTCGAGGGCGTCGTCGTCGAGGTTTCCCTCGAGATAGTCGGCGTAGCGTTCGTCGTCGTTCATTGCGGCCTCGATGCCCGGTTACGACATCGTACGAATCTCGGCGGACACTCGGTTCGCGCAACCATCACCGTGCCCCTTCCACGAGATGCGAGAGCAAGCTTGCGAGCCGCCGGTGGGCGCGATGGGACCGCGACTTCACTGTGCCCATTGGGACGCCGAGCCGTTCCGCGATCTCGCTGTGCGCGAACCCTTCGAAGTGTGAGAGCCGAACGACCTCGCGCTCGTCGTCGGGGAGTTGGTCGAGCGCGGTGCGCACCTCGAACGCCTCCCATGTACGTTCGAAGGCGACCGGGATCACGGTCGCGTCGACTTCGGCGTGGGGCTCGGAGCGGGTGCGCGCTTCGCGTCGATAGACGTCGATGGCGACGCGCCGCGTGATCGTGGCGAGCCACGGGCGGAGCTCCCGCTCGGGTTCGAACGAGCTCGACGCGCGCCAGGCCTTGACGAATGCTTGCTGCACGCAGTCGGCCGCAAGCTCGCGATTCCCGAGTACCGACATCGCCACGACGAACATCGCCCGGCCGTAGCGGTCGTAGACGGCGCGCACCGCGGCATCGTCGCCGGCGCGGAAGCGGTCGTTCAGCTCGCGGTCGTCCATGAAGGCGCGGGAGAGAGGCGTGACGACGCGGTGATACCGCGGAGCGTATCCACCGAATCGACGGGCCACACCTTCTCTACGTCCGGACCGGCCATCGCGGTTCGCGGTTTCGACAAGAAAAAAACCGCGAACCGCTCGGTGGCGGCTGCCCGTACTGCGGGCGACACACCGACACCCCGTCGGACAGTACGGAAGGAACCCCCATGAAGTCCCGCACACTTCTCAAGCGAGGCCCCCTCGGCATCGTCGCCGCCGGCGCGGCGCTCGGCCTCGCCTTCGCCACGCCCGCCTCGGCCGCAAGGCCCAACTCGGCGGAGGTCGCCAACGACACGCTCACCGTCACCGGAAGCTCGGCGAGTGAGCGCCTCGCGCTCCGGCTGAAGTCGGGCGATACGAACACCCTCGAAGTCGACTTCGGCGACGACGGTACCGCCGATCACAGTGTCGACCGCAGCACGTTCAGCCGCATCCGCGTGTTGCTCAAGCCCGGCAACGACACGTTCCGCGTCGACCAGGTCAACGGCGCGTTCGCCGACGAGTCCCTCACTGTCGAGGGCGGCAGCGGCGACGACGTGATGAACGGTGGCGACGGTATCGAGACATTCGATGGTGGCAGCGGCGACGACTTCGCCGACGGCAACCGCGGCAACGACACCGGCGTGATGGGTTCGGGTACCGACGTGTTCCGCTGGGACCCGGGCGACGGCAACGACGTCATCGAAGGCAACAGCGGTCGCGACACGCTCGACTTCAACGGCAACGGCGGCGACGAGATCATGAGCCTGTCGGCCGAGGGCACCCGTTCCGTTTTCCTGCGGAACCTCGCCAACATCCGCATGGACATGAACAGCGTCGAAGTCCTCGATCTCGACGCCCTCGGTGGGATCGACACCGTGAGCATCAACGACATGACGGGCACCGGCTTCCAGCGGGCCGATGTCGACCTGCAGGGTCCTGCTGGTGGGCCTGACGGTGCGGCCGATGTCGTGACGGTCAACGGTTCGGCGAGTTCGGAGAAGGTCGACGTCGACGTCGAGTCCGGCGCCGTGAAGGTCTCCGGCCTCTCGGTCGAGACGCACGTTGCGGGCGCGGAAGCAGCCGACACGCTGCAGGTGAAGACTGGCGACGGCGACGACGACGTCGACGTCGACAGCGCGGTCATCGGTGTGATCGGTCTGTCGATCGATCTCGGTGCAGGCGAGATCTGAGCAGCAGCGCCCAGCCGCCAGTTGGGGCCCCTCCCCTCGGGGCCCCAACTGCGCGCGTCTAGGTTCGGGTGATGAAGCAGTGGTCGACGCTGGAGTGGCGGGCGGAAGCGACCACCTGGCTCGACGACCGGCTCGCGGACGCCGGCATCACGCGCACGGGCGCAGTCGAGCAGCCCCGAATCCGACCATGGGCGACCGTGATGCATGCGCCCACGACGGCCGGCACGGTCTGGCTGAAGGCTGCCGGCGCGGGCACGCGGTTCGAGGTCGGCCTCTACGAGTTGCTCGCGGCGACGGTGCCGGACCGCGTGCTGATCCCGATCGCAACCGATGTCGAGCGAGGTTGGATTGTGCTTCCCGACGGCGGCCCGACGTTCGCGGAGCGATTCGAGGGGGCGGCAGTCGTCGAGCCCTTCGCGGCGGCGGTTACCCAATACGCGCGGTTGCAGATCGCACTGGTGCCGCACATCGACGAACTGCTCGCTCGCGGCGTTGCCGACATGCGGCCGGCGCGCATGCCCGAACGCTTCGAGGAGGCGCTGGCCGCGACGACCGGAATCGACGACGCCGCGCACGACAAGATCGCGGCGATGCGCGCAACGTACCGCCAGTGGTGCGCGCAATTGGAGAGGTCAGCCGTACCCGCGAGCCTCGACCATAACGACCTGCACCCCTACAACGTGCTCGGTGATGCTCCACACGCGATCACGTTTTACGATTGGGGCGACAGCGTCGTCGCGCATCCGTTCGCCGTCATGCTCGTGGCGCTCACCGTTCTGCGCGACATGCTCGACGTCGCAACCGACGACCCGGTGGTTCTGCGAGTGCGCGACGCCTACCTCGCCGAGTTCGCGTCGATCGCGCCCGACGAGGATCTCGTGGCGACGCTCGAGCTCGCCTGCCGAGTCGCGAAGGCGGCGCGAGCGCTCACATGGGAGCGAGCACTGCGCGCCGCGCGTGACGACGGCGAGCCGATCGACCACGACTGGGCCAATGCACCGCTCGAGACGCTGACGATGCTCCTCGACCCGTCGTACCTGACCTCGCGTTGAGCGCGCTGAAAAGTGTTTGGTCCTGCGGCTCCGCTTTCCGGAGTGGGAGGACCAAACACATGCGGCGCCAGGCCGGGGGCCTCAAGTAGTCGCGTCGACGCGCAGGAACTCGTCGGCCTCGATCAGGCGCAGCACCATCCGCACCGGGGCCGGAAAGTCGGCATGGGTCGCGTCCATGACGACTCGCGGGTTGACGACGTCGTGCGTCACGCCGCGCGTGTGCACTTGCGCGGAACCAGCCGCGAGCACGTTCTTCACCCAGTCGCCTTGACCATATGTGAGCGCGATGTCGTAACCGCCGGCACGGCGGAACACGTTCACCGGGTTCGAGTAGATGCGCCCCGACTTCCGGCCCCTGTGGATGACGAGACCGAAACCTGGAAGCCACGTCACGAACGGACGCGTCACGCGGTTCGTCATCTTCTTGTTGAACCGCGCGAGCGACTGGGGGAGCGGCATATGGCGTCAGAGCGGCCGGTGACCGTCGCCGGGTCCGGGAGTGACGTGCACGAGGTGGCTCGGTTCCCGGACGTCGACGCGGTGCCACGCACCCTTCGGGACGAGGAGCGCTTGACCGGGGAGCAACGTGTGGACGCGCTCGGTACCGACGCGGTCCTTCGTGCCGTCGTCCTCGATGATCACGTCGAGCCGGCCGGAGACGAGGTACAGCAACTCGTCGCCGTCGGGATGCATCTCGCCGCGGTGCGGCGGATTCTGCGACATCAGCGCCGCGCCGACGACGTGACCGTCGACTCGCACTGGTTTGCCGCCGGTGCTCTCGACGACTTCGGATGATCCGTCGCGCAGGAGCGCCGCGACCCGGCCGGAGAGTTCGAACGTCATGCTCGATTCTCCCGTCACGTTGGGGCCCGGCGCAACGCGCCGGGCCCCCGATTGCAGCGACTTCGGTCAGTCCGCGATCGATGTGCCGGACTCGAGGAACGACTTGAGGTCGCTGAGGATCCAGGACCAACCGCCGCCGCCCTCGAAGAGCGGGGTGTCGCCGTGGACGGTCGCGGCCGTGATTGGCGCCGTCGACAGGTCGTGAGTGACGGTCAGGCGGACGACGCCTTGGCCTTCGTCGACGATGTCGTAGGTGACGACATTGAAACCCTCGGCCTCGTGCGCCGGCGAGAACAGCATGCGGTACGTTTGCACGAGCTTGTGCGGCGGATCGACCTCGACCACTTCGCCGTCGATCAATACCTCGGGTGCTCCGCCGGCCACCATGTCGGCAGTTGCGAGTGCGCGGTACGCGCCGCCGGGCTTCAAGTCGTACTCCGATACCGCGTGGTAGCCGTACTTGTCGTTCCACTCGGGCGACGTGATCGCTTCCCACACGCGCTCGGCGCTCGTCTTGATGTACACGCGGAACACTTGAGTCGTGACACTGGTTGCGGTCGAGTTGGTCATGCCGTTGTCTCCAATTGCTGCTTGAGGTCGGACAGCGCCGACACCTGGCGTTCGGTGAACTTGTCGATCCAGCGGTCGTGGATGAGCCGGATCGGAACGGGGTTGAGGAAGTGCAACTTCTCCCGGCCGGATCGCTGCGTAACGACGAGGCCCGCGTCTTCGAGCACGCGCAAGTGCTTCATCACACCGAAGCGCGTCATTTCGAGGTCGGATTCGAGGTCGGTCAGCGTGCGGCCGTCTTGCTCGAAGAGGCGGTCGAGCAGCAGCCGCCGGGTCGGATCGGCGAGCGCTTTGAACACACGGTCGTCGTCGCTCACTGCGCCAGGATACGTGACCAAATGGTCACCTGTCAACCCTCGCGTCGCTCCGGCAGCTGCTTTTCGAACCAATGATCGGCGTACGCCTCGTCGTTGAACGGTGCGACTTCGACGTACCCACTTGCGCGATACATAGCGATCGCCTCGGTGAGGGACTGGTTCGTCTCGAGGTGCACGACTCGACTCCGGCCCGCGCCCGCACGCTGTTCGAGCTCGAGCAGGAGCCGCCGCCCGAGGCCGATGCCACGCGCGGCCGGCGACACCCACATGCGCTTGAGCTCGGTCGGTTCGTCACCGTGGAATTTCAGGACACCACAGCCAATCGCTTCGCACTCGCGTCGCGCGATGAGGAAGAGGCCGTGTGGCGGCCGCAGTTCGTCATCGTCGGCGGGGATGCTCTGCGCGGGATCGAAACCGGTGGAGAAGCGCCGATCGAGCTCGGCGAAGTACTCCCGCACGCAATACCGCGCGTCGGCGTCGGCCGGGTCGACGACGACGAACTCGACGCGCGCGTCGTTCATCTCGCCGACGCTAGTCAGCGCCGCCCATCGTGGTGACGCGTCGTGGGGCGGCAGCTTCGTGCTCCCTGACTCCCAGCCCAGCGGGTAGGCGGCTACGCCGCGGCGGGTTGCCGCTGTAGGTCGTCGGCGCGCAGCATCGCGGCCGCCGCGAGCCGTACCCGGCGCGAACGCACCGCGGTCACGCTGAGCACGCCGCTGAACGCAACCGCGACCGCGACATAAGCCGCCGGCGCGTTGACCGCCCCGGCGGTGGCGACCAACGCGCCACCGACCCACGCGAGCTGCAAGGTTGCTTCACAGCGGGCGAACACGCGTGTGCGTTGGTCGTCGGTGATCTCTCGTTGAACGATGCTGTCGAACGCGTGCCGAGCCACGCTCGACGCGAGCGCGACGCCGAGCGCGATCGCGATCATGCCGCCGCGCGCGCCGAGAATCGCGGCGACTGCCGTCGCGCCCAGCGCGAGGGTTGCGCACCCCGCGAGGATGAGGTTCTCCTCGACTCCGTTTCGGCGGAGCCGCGGGCTCACGTACGTCCCCGAGAAGCTGCCGATCGGGACGGCGAGCACGACGAGTGCGGCGATGAGACTGCGATCGGCCGTCAGCGCGAAGGCGAGTACCAACCAAAGGAGTCCGGTCGCGGCCCGCAGCGTGGCCATGATCGCGAGCGGAATCCGTATCGCGACCGCGGGCGGCACGGCTCCCTCGGCGATCGGGGCGCGGCCCGCGTTGCTCTCGGCGCGACAGCGCCCCGCGAGTGCGCCGGCGCCGACATGCAGTGCCGCCGCGAGCAGGAGCGCGACCGAAGCGCCACCGACACGGAGGGCGACCGCGGCAACGAT